>JALEPU010000137.1 GCA_022766905.1 Lachnospiraceae bacterium | reverse complement strand
TGCCCCGGCAACGGCTCTTTTACTGGAAAAGATTCCATTTTATACAGGAACAATTGACGGCGAACTCTGCACCCCGACCGGTGCCGCTTTACTATCTTACTTTGCCGACAGTTTTGGCCCTATGCCTGTCCTCACCTCTTCCAGAACCGGTTACGGCCTTGGTTCGAAAGATTTTTCTGCAGCCAATGTACTGCGTGCCTTCCTTGGAGAAGAATTTCAATCCTGTGCCCAGGGAGAATCCCATATTGCGGAACTGCGATGTACCCTGGACGATATGACTCCGGAAGCTATTGGATCTGTCCAGGAACTCCTTTTGGAACAGGGGGCATTGGACGTGGTTATCATACCGGTATTGATGAAAAAAAATCGTCCCGGACAGATCTTATGTGTAAGCTGCCAGGACAACGACATTGATAAAATGACAAAACTATTATTTGCCCAAACTACTACTGCAGGTGTCCGGAAACTGGTCTTTGACCGTTCCACATTGGCATATGATTTTTCTACCGTATCCACTCCCTATGGGCAGATTCGGATCAAGCATTACTTTGGATACGGCACTGACAAATATAAACCGGAATATGAAGATGTAGCAAAGGCAGCAAAAAAACATCATATAAGCTTCCAGACCATCTGGCAAGAAGCCTTAAAAAACCTTTGATTATTTTAAGCTTTTTACTTTTTCCCGGAGTTTCCATGCGATACTTCCGATTATGATAATCAAAAGTGCAAATAATAACGTAAATGGCCGGAAAGGAGATGCTCCGCTTTGGACTGCATTTCCTACTTCTGCGGCCATACAAATGAGTTCTAAAAAGAAAACAGCCGCAAACAAATAAAAATATTTCTTATAATACCAGATTCTTTCCCCGGAATCTGTATATTGGTCAAAAGCGCCTTCATCTGCTCTTTTCTTTAAATACACCCATTGATACCATTCCTCTACAATCTCAATATTCTGTTCCCTAAGAACTTCCCGAAATTCATTCCGCGCCCTTTTTTTCCTGCTCAGCAAATCAATCTGATACAAATACTCCCCTGGTTTGCAGGCTTCAAAAGAATAGACTCCCATAAAAAACCCGGTTAGAGCCCATCCTTCCTGTGCCATTTGATTTAGCCACATTTCTTCTTTCTCTTTATCCCAGTTCAGACGAAACTTTTTCAATCTTTTTACTTCCCTTCTTGTCTCATTTTTCTATTTTTTTCGTTATGTGTAGGTCAAACTCATACATTTTATACAAATATGAGCAAAATAGCCTTTTATCCTGATATCATATTATAACAAAATCCAACCCTATTTCCAAGGAAAAGCAAAATAACGCCACAAAAACTTCTATCTTAGCCTTGTTTCTCTTGTATTATTTCGTTATAATAAGTCAGTAAGCTTATTAATAGAACATACATTAGAGAAATTGGAGGAACTTATGGGAGGCTTTTTTGGCGTTGCATCAAAGCAAGATTGTGTATTTGACTTATTTTTTGGAACCGATTATCATTCCCATCTTGGAACCAGACGTGCCGGTATGGCTGTTTACAGCAAAGAATCCGGTTTTGACCGGGCAATTCATAACATAGAAAATGCCCCTTTTCGTACCAAGTTTGATAAAGATGTGGAAAAAATGAGTGGTTATATGGGCATTGGCTGTATTTCTGACTATGAACCTCAGCCCCTGATCGTTCGTTCCCATCATGGTACCTATGCAATTATGACCGTAGGAAAGATTAATAATACAGACCAGATTGTAGATAAGATTTTTCACACCGGCCATACTCATTTTCTAGAAATGAGCGGCGGTGACATCAATGCAACAGAACTGGTTGCGGCTATTATCAACCAGAAAGATAATTTAATTGAAGGAATTCAATACGCTCAGGAACTGATCGATGGTTCCATGACCATGGCACTGATGACTCCAAAAGGAATTTACGCGGCAAGGGATAAACTGGGTAGAACCCCGGTTGCAATTGGTAAAAAGGATGATGGGTATTGTATTTCTTTTGAAAGTTTTGCCTACCTGAATCTGGGGTATACCGATGAAAGAGAATTAGGTCCGGGAGAAGTGGTTATTTTGACTCCGGATGGTGTACAGACGCTGGTTCAGCCAGGAAAAGATATGAAGATCTGTACCTTCCTCTGGGTTTATTACGGTTATCCTTCTTCTTCTTACGAGGGAATCAGTGTCGAACAGATGCGTTATAACTGTGGAAGAAAACTGGCAATGCGAGATGATGCAACACCGGATACGGTAGCAGGAGTTCCTGACTCCGGAATTGCCCATGCGGTTGGATATGCCAATGAATCCGGGATTCCATTTTCCCGCCCATTTATCAAATATACTCCTACCTGGCCTCGTTCTTTTATGCCAACGATTCAGAGTAAACGTAACTTAATTGCCAAGATGAAATTGATTCCTGTTCACGACCTGATCAAAGATAAGAGCCTGCTTCTGATTGACGACTCGATTGTCCGCGGCACCCAGCTTCGCGAAACCACAGAATTTCTTTATCAGAGTGGAGCAAGAGAAGTCCACATCCGTCCGGCATGCCCGCCTCTTTTATACGGATGTAAATATCTGAATTTCTCCCGTTCCAGCTCAGAAATGGATCTGATTACAAGAAGAGTCATTAAGGAAATGGAAGGTGATTACAAACATATCAATCTGACTGCTTATGCCAATCCGGAAACACCGGAATATAAGGCCATGATTGATAAAATCTGTCATCAGCTTAACTTTACATCTCTTCGTTATCATCGTCTGGATGATCTGATCGAATCGGTCGGTCTTGACAAATGTAAACTTTGTACCTATTGCTGGGACGGCCAGGAATAGAAACGGGACTTGCAAAATAAAAATGATCTATCAAGTCCCAAATACAGTCCCGTAATAAAAAGCAAATTTTTCGGAATTTACGAAAAGGCATCATCTGGCATGTTTATTCACTGTCTGCTTTGAAACTTGCAGCCGATACCTGAATAAGTATCGGCTCCTCAAACACCGCCGAAGACAGTTACATGCACAAGATGATGCCTTTTTAAATTCAACGAAAAATGTACAAAATATTATCTGGGGTTGTATTGGATAAAGATATGTCATCTTTACCTTGCAACAACACCCTCTTTTTATGTTTTTTTCTATCTATTATTCGTAGATTGGATACTTCTCTGTTAAGCTCTTTACAATTGCTTCTGCTTCTTCTAACTTGTTATCGATCACAGCAAGTTTCATCGCTTCTGCAACTAATTCCATATCAGCTTCTACTAATCCTCTGGATGTAACAGCAGGAGTTCCAAGACGAAGACCACTTGTTACAAATGGGGACTTCGGATCATTTGGTACTGTGTTCTTATTACATGTAATATGAACACTATCTAATAACTTCTCTGTTGCCTTTCCGGTTAGATCCATCTTTCTTAAGTCTACTAACATCAGATGGTTGTCTGTTCCGCCAGATACAATATCAAATCCACGATCCATCAAAGCTTTTGCTAATGCAGATGCATTGGCAACAACCTGTTTCTGGTATGCTTTGAATTCATCACTTAATGCTTCCTTGAAGCAAACAGCTTTTGCTGCAATGACATGCATCAGTGGTCCACCCTGGATACCTGGAAATACAGCTTTGTTAAAGTTATACTTATCAGCAGCTTCCTGATTGCAAAGAATCATTCCGCCTCTAGGTCCTCTTAATGTCTTATGAGTTGTGGTTGTTACAACATCTGCATAAGGGATCGGGCTTTCATGTACACCTGCAGCAACCAGACCAGCAATGTGAGCCATGTCAACCATCAATACTGCTCCAACTTCGTCAGCAATCTCTCTGAATTTCTTAAAATCAATTGCTCTTGCGTATGCACTTGCACCGGCTACAATCATCTTAGGCTTGCATTCTAATGCGATTCTTCTTACTTCATCATAATCAATAAATCCTTCATCATTTACTCCATAAGGAACTACGTTAAAATACTTACCGGACATGTTAACCGGGCTTCCATGTGTCAAGTGTCCGCCATGATCCAGATTCATACCCATGAAAGTATCGCCTGGCTGCATAATAGCAAAGAATACTGCCATATTAGCCTGTGCTCCGGAATGAGGCTGTACATTGGCATAGTCACAGCCGAATAATTCTTTGGCACGTTCTCTTGCAAGGTCTTCTACAACGTCAACAAATTCACATCCGCCGTAGTATCTCTTGCCTGGGTAACCTTCTGCATACTTGTTTGTTAAATGGCTGCCCATCGCTGCCATTACACGCTTAGAAACCAGGTTCTCAGAAGCAATCAGCTCCAGGTTGCCTCTCTGTCTTCCAAGCTCGTCTTCCATTGCTTTTGCAATTTCAGGATCGAAATTCTTCACTTCATCGAAACTAAACATATTACTTGTCCTCCTTTTTTTATCCTGTCAGAATATGGAACACCATATTTCAAAGACAGGTGTTCTGGTTTCGCTGAACTACAATGCATTCTTTATTTTTCTGAAAAATCTTGTGATTTTTCACGAAAAATATCTATTGCAGTATTACAAGTATAACATAAATACTACCAGATTGACAAGTTATTTCTTTTCTTCCATAAAAACTTCACAAAATAATGATTATCTGTTTTTTTCTTTCAAAAAGAAAGTTACAATTTCTTTTTCCTGCAGCTTTCGCATGTTCCATAATAAACCGTTCTGCTGTCATCTACCAAAAAGCCATGTTCTTTCAACATATGTTCGCTCACATGATCCAGTTCTTCACAGGTAATATGAAACAATGTTCCACATTCTACACATTTTAAATGATAATGATATCTACAGTTGTGGATATCTCCGATATATTGATAACAGGATTTTCCTCTCTCATCCGTCTGGTATTTTCTCACCATTTCATTTTTTTCCAGCAAATCCAGATAACGATACACCGTTGCTTTTCCTACCGGGGTTTTATGTACGGCAAGATACTTAAGAATCATATCCGCTGTCACATGTTCTCCCTGACTGGCTTTTAAATATTCCAGAATCAGGTCTCTCTGTTTTGTATTATAATTCGACAATCTAGCCATTTTATCTTACACAATCCTCTTTCTGATTCTTATAATTTTCATTCTGATTTTTCATGCATCACATCTAATATACGATAACAGGAGTACCCGGCTCTACTCTCTCATATATATACTGCACTGCATAATATGGCGTATTCACACAGCCATGAGAACCATTGTAGGTATAGATGTTACCGCCATAACTTCCTCTCCAGCTTGCATCATGAATTCCAATCCCGCGATACTCATAAAATGGAAGCCAATAATTCACAAAGGAAGCATATCCCTGCCCTCTCAATGTATGGTTCCTCTGTTTAAAAGCAATGGAATACACGCCTTTTGGAGTTCCTCTACCCAAACTGGTATTACCGGTTACAACAGAAGTAGAAATCAGGCATTCTCCATTTTTATAGAACCACATGGTCTGAGCAGAGATGCTGATTGCAATATAAGTATCCCCAATATCGTCTCCATTTTTATCTCTTGGAAGTCCTTTTTGAATATAGAGAGGTTCTTTCTCCTTCACAGCACCTTTCTTGACCAGTTTATATAACTCCTCTGTCTCATCCACCTGATTCAGCCTCCAGCCATAAGTACCTCCCCAAACAGAAATCGTACTTCCTCCCGGAGTTTTGAACTTTCTTTCCTGTCCTGCCGTATTATACTTTTCTCCCATCCAGGCCATAAATTCCCGGATTTTCGTCTTATCAATAGTTACTTGATATTTTTTATCCACAGAAAGCCACTTGTGAATATCCTCTGCATCCACAACTTCTTTCGTATAATCCATATCATAAGTAATCTTTGCAGATACATATTTATTCAGCTCTTCTTTTGCTGCAAGTACTTTCTCATGATCTCTGTAATAAGCAGGATTTTTATAAAGATCTTCCTTATCCAAATCGATTACATATTCATCACCGGAAATCGCATTCTCTATCTTTGCAAACAGTTCTTCTTCCTTTACCACGTTACCTTCTACTTCATTGACGATCTCATACTTCTTATTATATGTACTGTATCGTGGATAGGCACTTTTCGGTTTTACAATCATATCTTTGTTAAAACAATTCAATGACTGAAATTTTTCTTTTAAAGCACCTTCGTCATACTGGAAAGAAATTGCTTTCTCATAAGAATAATCCTTCCACAAAGCGGTAATCCATAGGAACCCATTCTGTCCTTCTTTGATTCTCTCCAATTTACCATCATCCAGAAATGTAAGTCCAATTTCAGAAGCACTGATTGATTCTTCCCGATCAAGTCTCTCTTTCAGTTTCAACGTATAGTTTTCACTATACTCTTTCATATAACCTTTTACTTCATCCAACGTTTTGAATTGACACTCATATCCATTGATTGTCGTTCCAAAAAAGAAATGAAACATAAAATAAATTGAGATTCCAAGGTACAAAACTGTCAGAAAGAAAAAAGCCACCCCGGCCTTTTTCTTTCCGGACCACTTCTTCTTACTACCTGTCTGTGCTGCTTCTTTTACTGCCACCTTATCTTCTTCCTTTCCCTGTCAAATATCTATCCTGGAAGGAAAATCATTTCCAAAATTCCCCTTCTGTTTTTATTCATACAGCTATTATCATATAACGCAGTCCCAGTACTGTCAACCGGAAAAGATCAGAAAAAAATTACGATTTTCTGAAGCAAAACATAGAAAAGGGACCTGGCCGCATAAGCGGCCGGGCCCCAAAACATCATTATGTTCTTAAAACAAGCAGATTCTTATCTACTTTATGTTCTTACATATTTTTAGCACTTACGATATCTACGCCAAGTCCTAATACATCTTTGATTACAACATCACCAACATGTACAGGAGACTGTACGGTTACTTTGTTGATTTCTTCCATGACATCATGGATTTTTCCTTTTGGAATGTCGCTGGATGTCTTAACAGGAAGTCTTCTGTAAGAACCACCTTCGATTTTAACAGTAGATGTAATAACACGAGTTGGATTTACTAATTCTTTCCGTCCGTAATCAACACCTCTTGGACATCCGTTTCCGGTTACTTTATAATCATTTGCCTCATCAACTTTCAGATGACATCCTTTTGGACATGTAATACAAATTAATTCTGTCATGATTATTCACCATCCTTTTCCACAGAAATAACAACTTTCTTGTCAGCAGCTTTTTCCAGAAGCACTTTTGGAATTGCAATCTTTTCCATTTCAGCCGGTGCAACATGTTCTCTCTTGAACTGACACAGTACCTGATCGCCGGATTTTACTTTGATTACTACATCATGGAATACGTTGCTGACACGGAAATATACTTCCACACGTTTGTCAATGTTCTCAAGACGAACTTTCTGAGGAACAACATGTCCTGCACATGCTCCTGCAGTAATGGAAATAGCACTTTCTCTGTCTGCTTCGCCATTCAGGATATATTTTGCAGCACTTGCTCCTGCCAGCTCGGATTCTTCTGTTACGAAGTCAACCAGGTCATGTACATGTACAACGTTACCACTTGCAAAAATACCTGGAATAGATGTCTCGTAGTTTTCATAAATAACAGGTCCGCTTGTCTGTCTGTCCATCTCAATTCCTGCTGCTCTGGAAAGCTCATTTTCAGGAATCAGACCTACAGAAAGAAGAACAGTATCTACATCGAATACGATCTCTGTACCTGGGATTGGTTTCTTGTTTTCATCTACTTCATTAATTGTAACCTGCTCTACTCTCTTATTACCTTTGATATTGGTAATGGTGTGGGAAAGGTATAATGGAATATCGTAGTCATTTAAGCACTGTACGATGTTACGGTTCAGACCGTTGGAATATGGCATAAGCTCAACACAACCTACTACTTTTGCACCTTCTAATGTCATACGACGTGCCATAATAAGACCGATATCACCGGATCCTAAAATCAGGACTCTCTTACCAACCATGTAACCTTCAATATTCACATATCTCTGAGCTGCACCTGCTGTAAATACACCGGCCGGACGATCACCAGGAATTGCAATCGCACCTCTTGTTCTTTCACGGCATCCCATGTTCAGAACGATTGCTTTTGCCTGTAACTGCATATATCCATCTGTCTTATTCATGCAATGAACAACTTTATCTTCTGATACATCCAGAACCATCGTATCAAGCATAATCTCGATATCTGTTTCTTTTACCATCTCGATAAATCTGTTTGCATATTCAGGACCTGTTAACTCTTCTTTAAAATGATGAAGACCGAATCCATTGTGGATACACTGATTCAGAATACCACCTAATTCTTTATCACGTTCTACAACTAATACTTTTTCTGCGCCGTTTTTCTTTGCTTCTAAAGCTGCAGCCAGACCTGCAGGGCCTCCGCCAACAACGATTACATCATATAACATTAGTTTGCACCTCCTACTTCTTTGGTCTCACCGGTAATAATCTTCATGCCGGCACGATCCTTCATTACCTCTTCCTGAGGAATTCCAAGTTCTCTTGCAATGATTTCCTGAACTCTTGGTCCACAGAATCCGCCCTGGCATCTTCCCATACCGGAATTACATCTTCTCTTAATTCCGTCAACAGATGTTGGTACGAACGGACGATGAAGTGCATCTACGATTTCACCTTCTGTTACTGTTTCACAACGGCAGATAATCTTACCATATAATGGGTTCTTCTTGATCAGTTCTGCTCTCTCTTCGTGAGACATATGTTTAAAACGAACAACATGGCGTTCCTCATCAAAGTCTTCCTTCTCAGTAAGTTCAAGTCCGGCTTTTCCGATTGTCTGAACCATATCTACAGAAATTGCACATGCAGATGTAAGACCTGGAGAAGCCATACCTGCCATATTAAAGAATCCTTTGTTTACTTCATCTTCGTAAATAAAGAAGTCATGTACACCGGTTCTTGCACGAAGACCGGCAAAATTACGGATAGATTCTCTGTAATTAATAGAAGGAACAGACTTTAATGCTGCTTCTCTTACAAATTCCAGACCTTCTAAAGTAGTACCAAGGTCACTGCTATCTGTTGGAACAGAGTTTGGTCCAACAATCAGGTTGCCATGTACGGTTGGTGAAACTAAAACACCCTTACCTTTTTCATTCGGGCACTGGAAGATAACATGATTTACCAGTTCTCCCTGGTTCTTGTCTAATAAGTAATATTCACCTTTGTTAGGAACAATCGTGAATTTCTTTTCATTAATATATTCATTTACCTGATCTGCAAAGATTCCGGCACAGTTTACAACAAATCTGGTTTCGATATCACCCTGATTTGTAATGATCTTATAGCCTTCTCCTGCTTTCTCAATGTTGGTTACTTCTGTATTCAGCTTTAATTCCACGCCATTTTTTACAGCGACTTCAGCAAGGGCAATTGCAAGTTCCCATGGGCTTACAACACCGGCTGTAGGAGCATATAAAGCACCTTTTGCTTCTTCACTTAAATTTGGTTCTTCTTCTCTTAATTTAGCCTGATCCCAAACTTCAAGGCCTGGAACTCCATTCTCATTACCTCTGTCAAACAGCTCATTCACTGTCTTCATCTCATCATCAGAGAAAGCTACAACCAAAGATCCGATCTGTTTGTAAGGAACATCCAGCTTCTTGCAAAGTTCTGCAGTGTAAGCGCAACCTTTTACATTATACTCTGCCATCTTTGTACCCGGTTCCGGGTCATATCCGGCATGAACAATTGCGCTGTTCGCTTTTGTTGTTCCTACAGAAACATCGTTCTCCTTTTCCAGCAACAGTGCATTCACATTGTACTTGCTCAATTCATAAGCAAGGGAACATCCACTGATACCGGCACCAATAATAGTTACATCATACATGTTAGGTCCCTCCTATAAAATAATAAGAATTCTAAAACTCTTCATGTTCATCTAAGCAACAGTAAGATTAGCCGATCATCCCGTAAAAACGCACAAACAAAATGCTAAAGGACATTTTGCGCAGAATTCGTCTATGGAAATTTTGCACAAAAAAAGCCAATGCGAAAATAACCGACTTATCAACTCGGTATGCTGCCTTGACTCTCATTCTCTAGCACTTTATTTACTTCTTGTGATTATATTAGCACTTTTTTATTTCATATGCAAGAGTTTTTTTTATATTTTTCACATTTCCTTTCAAAGAGCAATGGGATTTTATTGGTAAATTTTTAACAATTCACAATTATTTTCACCTACTCCCTGAACAAATTGCACTGTTTTGTTCAATTTCATCATAAAAATACCTTTTCTTTCATATAAAAACCATGTACAATAAAACAACATATGCTAAACTACTTAAGAGACAGCAGGAGGTATTTGTATGAACAGAAAATACAGAGAGGCTTTTGAAGACTATCCGATCATTGCCGCAATCCGCGATGAAGAAGGTCTTACAAAATGTCTTGATACGGAATGTCAGATTATCTTTATTTTATATGGCTCCATTATGAATATTTGTGAGATTACAGATAAAATAAAAGAATCAGGCAAATATGCATTTGTACATATGGACATGATTGACGGACTTTCCAGCAAAGAAGTCGCCGTTGATTATATTAAAAACAATACAAAAGCTGATGGCATCATCAGTACCAAATCGTCTCTGATCAAACGTGCCAAGGAATTAGGATTGTTTACCGTACAGCGCTTTTTTCTTCTGGACTCCCTTGCTATCAAGAATGTGAAAAAGCAGATTGAACAATCTCATCCCGATTTTATTGAGATTCTTCCGGGTCTGATGCCGAGAGTGATTTCCAATGTCTGTGCCGAGATTGACAGACATGTAATCGCAGGCGGCCTGATTAGTTATAAAGAGGATATTTTAAGTGCTTTAGACGCCGGAGCTACAGCAATTTCAACAACAAACGAAGCCCTTTGGTATATGTAGTTTAAAAAAATGTAGAAAAAGACTTGCAATATTGGATTTTATATGTTAATATTTACTCATAAAATCAATAGATGTTTGCTAGAGAAGGGAGTCAAAGCAAAGGGTACAGTACGAAGTTACTGTTTGTTATGTTTTGACTTTTTTTGCGAATATCTAAATTCATCAGTCATGTAAGACTGATACGGGGTACAACTTATATTTTATATTTTAAGGAGGTTTTTGTTTATGGCAAAGTACATGATGGCTCTGGACGCTGGTACAACTAGCAATCGTTGTATTCTTTTCAATGAGAAAGGTGAGATTTGCAGTGTAGCACAGAAAGAATTTACTCAGTATTATCCAAAGGCTGGATGGGTTGAACACGACGCTAATGAAATCTGGGCAACACAGATTGGTGTAGCACAGGAAGCTATGGCTAAGATCAACGCTACAGCAGAAGATATCGCTGGTATTGGTATCACAAATCAGCGTGAAACAACCATCGTATGGGATAAGAATACAGGAGAGCCTGTATATCATGCAATCGTTTGGCAGTGCAGACGTACATCTGAATATTGTGATTCCCTGAAAGAGAAAGGTCTTGTTGACACAATCAGAAGCAAAACCGGTCTTGTTATCGATGCTTATTTCTCCGGAACAAAAGTAAAATGGATCCTGGACAACGTTGAAGGTGTTAGAGAAAGAGCTGAAGCTGGCGATTTACTGTTCGGTACAGTTGATTGCTGGTTAATCTGGAAATTAACAGGCGGTAAAGTTCATGTAACAGATTACTCCAACGCTTCCAGAACAATGCTTTACAACATCATCGATTTGAAATGGGACGATGAAATTCTTGCTGAATTAAATATTCCAAAATCTATGCTTCCAGAAGTTAAACCATCTAGCTGCGTATATGGCGTAACAGATTCTTCTCTTCTTGGTGGAGAGATTCCTATCGCCGGTGCTGCTGGTGACCAGCAGGCTGCTTTATTTGGTCAGACATGTTTCACAGCTGGTGAAGCTAAGAATACATATGGAACAGGTGCATTCTTACTGATGAACACAGGCGAAAAACCTGTATTCTCCAACAATGGTCTTGTAACAACCATCGCTTGGGGTCTTGATGGAAAAGTTAACTACGCATTAGAAGGATCCATCTTCATTGCTGGTGCTGCTATTCAGTGGTTAAGAGATGAGATGAGATTAGTTGACACATCACCAGATTCCGAATACATGGCTACAAGAGTAAAAGATACAAATGGATGTTATGTAGTTCCTGCATTTACAGGTCTTGGTGCTCCTCATTGGGATCAGTACGCTCGTGGTACTATCGTTGGTATTACACGTGGTGTTAACAAATATCATGTAATCCGTGCAACACTGGAATCCTTAGCATATCAGTCCTATGACGTATTAAAAGCTATGGAAGAAGATTCCGGAATCAAGTTATCCGCTCTGAAAGTAGACGGTGGTGCTTGTGCTAACAACTTCTTAATGCAGTTCCAGTCTGATATTATTGACGCTCCTGTTAACAGACCTGTATGTATTGAGACAACTGCTATGGGTGCTGCTTATCTGGCAGGTCTTGCTGTTGGATACTGGGCAAGCAAAGAAGACGTTATCAAGAACTGGCAGATTTCTAAAGTATTTGATCCATCTATGGATGAAGATGCTCGTAAAGCTGCTGTTGCTGGATGGTCTAAAGCAGTTAAATGTTCTTATGGATGGGCAAAAGAAGACTAATTTCTAACCCAGTCTGACGATTTTATTTTCATAATGTATATAGCCGGGGAGTCATAAGTATCTCCCCGGTTCATATAATGTAAAACGAATGAGTCCGTTCGTTTTCTTGTTTACCAACAGATTGTATGGGAAACACAGTCTGGAAGATTAAACAATCATTTAAGGAGGAGAATTTATATGAGTATTTATAGTATTATTGCTGCTTTTGGTGGCGGGTTATTTGCTGCAGCTATCGGTGCATTACCAGCATTTATTATGACTGGTGTATTCGCAGTTCTTGGTGCTGCTTTAGGTATGGCAGGAAGTGCTGCTGGCGGATATATTGTTGGCCAGATCGCATTTGGTCCTTTCTTTGGTCCTTGGTGTTCATTCGCAGCAGGCGTTGTTGCATCATCCTATGCTAAGAAAAAAGGTTACACAGAAAACGGTGCTGATATCGCTACAGCATTAGCAGGACTTGGAGCTCCTGACGTATTAGTAGTTGGTGGTATCGCTGGTATCGTTGGTTTCGTTCTGAAATATGCAGTTGTTGACGTTCTGTTCGGTCAGGTAATCGGAATCGGTACTGACGGTGGAATGATCGTTTGTACAATGGGTCTTCTTGCTCGTTTCTTATTCGGCGGCAAGATCAAAACCGGCGACAAATGGCTTAGCACCGGTAAAGCTTTAACAAACAACTTAGTAGTTGGTTTAGGCTACAGTATTTTAATTTCTTTCGTATTCGCAACAGCTGTTACATCCTTAGAAGGTGAAGTATTAGAAGGATTCCTTGGCAATTATGCTGTATTCGTATTCGGTATTGCTGCTATCGGCCTTATCTTTGCTGAGTTTGGTCAGGCATTCGTTGGATGTCACCATATCTTCATCATGACAGCTATCGCTTGTGTAGCTTGCTATTCTCATGGCGGAAGCGCTATGACAGCTGCAATCGCTGGTACCGTTGTTGGTGTTATCGCCAATCTTCTGTGTGATCTTGATACTGTTGCATTCAACAGCGGAACAGACTCCCACATCGACGGTCCTGGATTTGCAATCTTTATCATGACTTTCGTATGTAACTGTATTTGGCGCTAAGAATTAAATTAGCCTTATAAAAATGCTTGTTTCCCAACACGTATGTGTAAGCATTAAAAAACCCCTCTCTTCAACGAGAGGGTTTTTTATTGATTAAGAAAGGGGCGTTGCAAAATGGAACGCCCCTTTCTTAATATTGAATAGAAAACTACTCCAAAGTTTCTATTGCACATTTTTCAGACACATATATGACATTGCACTTACTTCATTCTCTTTGATTTCTTCTTCAGTAAGAGCACGAATTACCTTTGCAGGACTTCCGAGAACGAGGGATCCATCCGGAATCTCTTTGTTGGATGTTACCAGGGCACCCGCTCCTATGATGCAATCTCTTCCAATCTTACAACCATTTAAAAGAATAGCTCCCATTCCAATTAAGGTACGATTTCCAATGGTACAGCCATGTATAGTCGCA
This sequence comes from Lachnospiraceae bacterium, assembly GCA_022766905.1. Lineage (GTDB taxonomy): Bacteria > Bacillota > Clostridia > Lachnospirales > Lachnospiraceae > SIG292. The sequence goes on along the minus strand of JALEPU010000137.1, from coordinate 14,061 downwards.
TTATGTCCAATTGTAACCATAGAACCTATTTCACAGGGGCATCCGGTATCTACATGAATAACAACTCCATCCTGGATATTTGTACCTGCACCGATTTTTACATAATTCAGATCTCCCCGTATCGTAGCATGATACCAGACAGAACTTTCTTCTCCAATCTCTACATTTCCAATCACATCTGCACTGTGGGCAACCCAGGCACTTGGGTCAATTTTTGCATTTTTAATCATAATAGTATCCTTTCTACCTTTTATCTTTTACAGGAAATCAAAAGACAACTGATCGGATTCAGGCAATCCACTTAAAATTCCCAATTCTACCATTTTATCGATGGTTGTTTTTGATACTTTTGTCCGCGTTCTAAAATTATCCAGAGACGTATACGCACCATCTTTTGTTGCCTCTTTTACAGCCTCTGCCGCCTTCTCTCCCATTCCATCAATGCTGCTTAAGGAAGGCATAATTTTTCCATCAATAATCTGGAAATTCTTATCATCAGCCTTACTAAGCTCAATCGGAGTAAATTCAAAACCACGGGCATACATTTCCTGTACAATTCTCATATCCTTCAATGTATCCTGATCTTTTTTACTTAAAGCATCCTTACTTACTTTCAACAGCTCATTCATATGAAATTCCAATTTATCCTTTCCTTCACACATTAACTCATAGGAAAAAGCGGATGCACGAATGCTAAAAAAAGCTGTGTAATAAGCTAATGGATAAAATACTTTAAAATAGGCAATTCTCCATGCCATCATAACATATGCCGCTGCATGAGCTTTTGGAAACATATATTTAATCTTTTTACAGGACCAGATATACCAATCCGGAACTCCATGTTCCGTCATTGCCTCTTCCCATTCCGGCTTTAACCCTTTTCCTTTTCGAACAGATTCCATAATCGTAAAGGATAACCCTTTGTCCATTCCTTTATTGATCAGATAGGTCATAATATCGTCTCGACAACAGATACAGCCGGAAAGCTCTGCTTTTCCCTGTTCAATCAATGCCTGGGCATTTCCCAGCCACACATCCGTTCCATGAGACAGACCAGAAATACGAACCAGATCTGAAAAACTCTTCGGTTTTGTATCTACAAGCATCTGAATAACAAAGTCTGTACCAAATTCCGGAATTCCCAAAGAACCAAGTGGAATTCCATGAATGTCTTCCGGTTTAATTCCAAGAGCATCTGTATTATGAAATAAAGACATAACATCTTTGTCATCTAACTTAATTGTTTTGGCATCGACACCGGTAAGGTCTTCCAGCCTTCGTATCATGGTCGGATCATCGTGTCCTAAAATATCCAGCTTCAACAGGTTATGATCAATAGAATGATATTCAAAATGAGTTGTAACAATCGGAGTCGCAGTATCGTTTGCCGGGTGCTGAATCGCCGTAAATTCATAGATTTCCCTGTCATGAGGCACAACTATGATACCTCCCGGATGCTGTCCCGTCGTCCTCTTTACTCCAGTACAGCCTTCTGCAAGACGTTCCATTTCACACCGTCTTTTATGAATCTCTCTTTCTTCAAAATACTTATATACATAACCATAAGCTGTTTTATCTGCCAAAGTACCAATAGTACCTGCCCGATAAGCCTTTCCTTTTCCAAAAATAACTTCTACATAAGCATGCGCCTTAGCCTGATAATCTCCGGAGAAATTCAAATCGATATCCGGTTCTTTATCTCCCTTAAATCCAAGGAAGGTTTCAAAAGGAATGTCATGTCCTTCCTTTTTCATTAACGCCCCGCATTTTGGACAGTAAGCATCCGGCATATCACAACCTGACATACCCATTTGCACATATGGTTTTACCAAATCAGAATCGAAATCCACATAAAAACATTCCGGACAAATATAATGAGCAGAGAGCGGATTTACCTCTGTAATACCAGACATCGTCGCCACAAAAGAAGAGCCAACCGAACCTCGGGATCCTACCAAATACCCATGATCATTGGAATCCCAGACTAATTTTTGAGCAATGATGTACATAACGGCAAATCCATTGGAAATAATGGAGGATAGTTCATGCTCCAGCCGTTCTGTTACCTGAACCGGCAGATCCGGCCCATAAATTTCATGGGCTTTCGTATAACAGATTTCCCTTAATGTTTTATCAGAATCCGGAATCACAGGAGGACATTTATCCGGATGAACCGGAGAAATCTTTTCAATCTGATTCGCGATCAGGTTGGTGTTGGTCACGACTACTTCGTAAGCTGTCTCGGCACCCAGATAAGCAAATTCCTCCAGCATCTCTTCTGTGGTACGAAGGTACAAAGGAGCCTGGTTATCTGCGTCTTTAAAGCCTTTTCCTGCCATCATAATCCGTCGGTACTGTTCATCTTCCGGATCCAGAAAATGGACATCACAGGTTGCTACCACCGGCTTATGGTAGCGGCGTCCCAGCTCTACAATCTTTCGATTCATTTCCTGAATATCTTCTATGGAATTGATATCTTCATGTCTGTCGCTTTCTATCATAAAAGCATTATTTCCGCAAGGCTGAATTTCCAGATAATCATAAAAATTCACAATCCGGGCAATTTCTGCTTCTGACTGTTTGGAAAGTAAAGCCTGATAAAGTTCCCCCGCCTCACAGGCAGAGCCTAAAATCAGCCCTTCCCTGTATTTTTGAATCAGTGATTTGGGCATTCTCGGTCTTCGGTTAAAATAATCCAGATGAGAGGCAGATACGAGACGATTCAGATTCACCCGCCCTGTCTCATTTTTCACCAGGATAATTCCATGGTAGGTAGGAGATTTCTTGATCACATCAGGAGACACTTCTGCCATTTGATTTACTTCATCCAGAGTATGGATTCCTTTTTCTTCCAGCATCTCGATAAAACGCAAAAATACTTCCCCTGTTGCGGTTGCATCATCAATGGCTCTATGGTGATTTTCCAGACTGATATTCAGTTTTTTACAAATATTATTCAGTTTAAACTTGGCCATATCTGTTAACAGCAATCTGGCAAGAGGCAAGGTATCCACTACGGTAAAATCATATAGCAGATTCTGTCGATTACAATTTTCCCGAATAAAACCGGTATCAAACTGGGCATTGTGAGCCACCAGACTGCAGCCTTCACAAAACTCCATGAATTTTGGCAAAATCTCCTCGATCTCAGGAGCATCCATTACCATATCATCGGTAATACCTGTCAGCTCTTCAATCCGAAACGGAATCGGCTCTTTCGGGTTTACAAATTCACTGAATCGGTCGATAATCTGTCCATCGGAGACTTTGACCGCCCCAATTTCAATGATTTTGTTCTGAACAGGACTAAATCCTGTCGTCTCAATATCGAAAACCACATACGTATCCCGAAGACTCTGATTTTTGGAATTTACGATAATATGTTTTAAATCGTCCACAAAATAGCCTTCTACGCCATAAATGATCTTAAAGGGCTCATCCTTGGTAATGCAATGATTGGCAATGGGAAAAGCCTGCAGTACTCCATGATCTGTAATCGCAAGAGCAGAATGTCCCCACTCTTTCGCCCGATTAATTACCTTTTTGATGTCAACGACACTGTCCATGTCACTCATCATGGTATGAAGATGAAGTTCCACTCTCTTTTCCAAAGCAGTATCTACCCGTTTGGTTCGAAAATCAGGAATACTTTTCATTCCGACAATGGAACTGATTCCTATTTCCTTATCAAACTTGTCGTAAGCAGCCATTCCCTTTACTTTATAGAAATTGCCTTTTTTCAAGTGGTCCATGAAATCATCCAGTTCTTCTTCTTTGACAAAAACCTTGCATCCTATGGTGTCTGTAAAGTCTGTAAGCTGGAATGTGACAATCGTCTTTTGAATCCTTGGAATTTCTTTTGTTTCCAGATTCCGAAGCTGTCCATGAATGACCACTTCCCCAATTTCATCATGAATATCTTTAATTGGAATGATATCACCATCACAGTATTTTCCATAAAAAACATCCGGATCATTTCGTTTTGGCTGCTTGCGAAAATAAGCATTTTGTTCTCTCTGATCCAGATAACGGGCACGTTTCTCCTGCTGTAACTTTTTCTTTTCTTCTTTTCTCTTCTGCTCACTTTTTTCTTCGTCTGTCTCTTCCTCGATTTTATCTAACTGCTCCATGACAGATGCCACTTCTACCTTTAACTTGTGCCTATTAGCAGCATAAAAAGCCTGTTTTTGTTCTTCGGTATAATTAAACCCTACTTTTAATGGAATACCAAAACGTTCTTTGAATATCTCTTCCAGGTATACCTTCATCTCAGGTGCTTTTTTCCTGGCCAAAAAAGAGTCTTCCAGAAGAATCGTAAGCACATTTCCTTCTGCTCCCCACTGACATTTGTCTAAAAGCCGGTACTCGACCTGACTTTTTTTCTTCATCTCATAAAGAATACTGTCCCAATATTGATTCGTCAGATTAAAAAGATCATACTGAGCGGAAAGACAGTATTTATCATAAATCTGAATTGTGACTCCGGTCCCTGGGAATACCTGTTCTTTCAACAGGTATTCCATCAAATCCACATCTTTTCTGGGAATCAGATATTCACTTAAAATGTGGATTTTCAACGTTGTACTTCCGGTACACATCACAACCTTTTGCACCATCACTTTTCCAAAAAGTCCCTGAAGACGGCCTGGGATCCGGCAATCCGGAAATACTTCCGGAAAAGCCCGACCATGTTCTGTAAGATTTGGCATGAAAATCTCCCCTTTAATCTCTCGGCCAGGCATCCAATTCTGCCCGAAGGGTGGAAATAAACTGATCTTCCGGGATTTTTCGAATAATTTCTCCTTTTTTAATCAGAAGACCTTCCCCTTTTCCCCCTGCAATTCCAAGATCTGCTTCTTTGGCTTCCCCCGGACCATTGACAATGCAACCCATAACTGCAACTTTAATGTTCAGATCATCATAATTGGCTGCCAGCGTCTCAACCGCATTGGCAAGAGAAATCAAATCAATATTGGTTCTTCCACAGGTCGGACAGGAAACGACCTCGATTCCACCTTTTCGAAGACCCAGTATTCTTAAAATCTGTTTCGCTGTTGCAATTTCGTTGATCGGATCACCCGATAAAGATACCCGAATGGTATCTCCGATTCCTCTGGATAAAATCATCCCCAGACCTACGGAAGATTTGATATTGCCTCCATACAATGTTCCTGCTTCTGTAATTCCAACATGAAGTGGATATGGTGTTTTTCCTGCAATTAACTCATGAGCCTTTGCACACATCAAAACATCAGAGGATTTGATGCTGATGACCAGATTATCATACCCCATATCTTCAATCAGCTTTACTTTATCCAGGGCACTTTCCACCAGTCCCTCTGCTGTTACACGTCCATATTTTTCTACGATTTCTTTTTCCAAAGAACCGCTGTTTACCCCTACACGAATCGGAACCTGATAAGCTTTCGCTGCATCTACAACGGCTTTTACCCGGTCTCTACTTCCAATGTTGCCCGGATTGATTCGAATCTTATCTGCACCATTTTCGATGGCTGCAATGGCCATTTTGTAATCAAAATGAATGTCTGCCACAATTGGAATATGAATGGATTTTTTAATCTCTTTGAATGCTTTTGCCGCTTCCAATGTAGGAACGGTAGAACGAATGATCTCGCAGCCGGCTTTTTCCAGTTTTAAGATCTGCTCTATGGTTGCATCAATATCTTCTGTCTTTGTATTTGTCATGGATTGAATCAAAATCGGATTTCCGCCGCCAATGACCTGGTCACCAATCTGAATTACCTTTGTACGGTCTCTGTAATTTTCTTCCACTTTCCTTTCACACCCTTTCTTTTTCTCTTCCTAAAAGAAAATATTACGAATATCATTCATCATAATCAGGACCATAAGTCCCATCAAAATCGCAAGGCCTGCCAGATGAATCATACCTTCTTTTTCTTCCGGAATCTTCTTTCTTCGAATCACTTCGATGACAAAGAATAAAAATCTTCCTCCATCCAGAGCAGGGATTGGTAACAGATTCATAACGCCCAGGTTGGCACTGATCATAATGGAAATATTAAACATGGACATAAGCACAACCAATGCACCGGATGAACGCGCCGTTTCATAGGTATTGCCAATCATATTAACAATTCCTACCGGTCCTGCAATATCGTCCGGTGAGAAATATCCGGATACCATGTAACGAAGGCTCCAGAATACCACTTTTATCTGACATCGTACTTCTAAAAAACTGTATTTGATAATTCCGGCCAGATTCTGTTTTTCATACCCAGCTCCCGTCACTCCAATCAGATAATTTCCATTTTCTGACTTTTCCGGAGTAATGGTTACTTCATGCCTTTCTCCTTGTCTTTCATAAACATAAGTTACCGGCTTTCCCCCTTTATTTAAAAGCATCTTATAGACCATTTCACGATAATTATAGACATTTCCCCCGTCCATTTTTACAATCTTATCTCCCGGCAGAAGGCCTGCTTCCTGAGCCGGTGAGCCTTCATCGACAGTGCCGAGAATAGCAAGGTCTGCTCCCCTGTAGCCAATTAAAAACAGGCTTAGGAAAAAGGCAAGAATAAAATTAAAAAACGGGCCTGCCAGTACAATTGACATTCTCTGCCATACATTTTTGCTGGAAAAAGCTCTCTCATCATTGCTTTCCTCATCTTCTCCCAGCATCATACAGGAACCGCCAAAAGGAAGAATTTTCAGACAGTATTTTGTTTCACCTTTCGTAAATCCCCAAATCGTCGGACCCAATCCTAACGTAAACTCCTGTACACAAACTCCGTTTGCTTTAGCCAGAATAAAATGCCCTAATTCATGTATAATGATAATCACACTGAAAATAATCAGCGCTACAATAATCTTCAATCTACCACCTGCTTTCTATCATTTCATATACTTCTTGTTCTGTCTTTAATATATCATTAAGATCCGGATATTCGATGAAATTGTGTTCTTTCATACAATATTCGATAATATCCCAGATAGACAAAAAATCTATCTTTCGATCCAGGAACAATGCAACTGCCTTTTCATTGGCTGCATTCAATGCAGTTGGCATACTGCCGCCTTTTCTGCCTGCCTCATAAGCCAAGGACAGCCCTTTAAACACATTAAAATCCGGTGCCTCAAAAGTAATACTTCCGATTTTGGCAAAGTCCAGCCTGTCGTCATTCAAGTACATTCTGTCCGGATAATAAAGAGCATACTGGATTGGAAGTCTCATATCCGGAGTTCCAAGCTGTGCTTTTATTCCTCCATCTTTGAACTGTACCATAGAGTGAATAATACTCTGAGGCTGTACCACAACTTCAATCTGATCAAAGTCCACATCAAACAGCCATTTTGCTTCTATCACTTCCAATCCTTTATTCACTAAAGTTGCAGAATCGATGGTGATCTTTCTTCCCATAGACCAGTTTGGATGTTTCAGAGCGTCTTCTACCTGCACTCCTCTCAGTTCCTCTCTGGTTCTTCCCCGGAAAGGTCCGCCGGAAGCTGTGAGCAAAATCTTTTCTACCTGAGATGATTTTTCTCCATGGAGACATTGGAAAATCGCCGAGTGTTCACTGTCAACCGGTAAAATTCGTACTCCTTTTTCCTTTGCAAGAGGCATAATCAGATGTCCTGCTGTTACCAGCGTTTCTTTATTGGCGAGAGCAATATCCTTTCCTGCTTCAATGGCTGCAATAGTAGGCCGGATTCCAATCATACCAACAACTGCTGTGACCAGAATCTCGATTTCCGGAAGAACTGCTATTTCCAGCATGCCATCCATGCCGGATACTACTTTGACAGAAAGATCTTTGATCCGATCTTTTAATTCTTTTGCCTTTTCTTCTTTCCAAAGGCAGACCAGTTTAGGAGAGAACTCCCGAATCTGCTTTTCCAGAAGATCTACATTACTTCCTGCTGCAAGAGCAATAACTTCTATATCCTGATTGTCTCTTACAATCTGTAATGTCTGGGTTCCAATGGATCCTGTGGATCCTAAAATACCTATTTTTTTCATATCATTTCATCCTTTTTAAGCACCAATCGTATATACCAGGAAATAGTAGATCATCGGAGCAATAAAAATCACGCTGTCAAAACGGTCTAAAATACCGCCATGTCCCGGAATCAAGGTGCCATAATCTTTTATCTCATAGTTACGTTTGATTGCAGATGCTCCCAGGTCTCCAATAATGGAAATCAAAGCTCCGATCATACAGATTAGCACAAAGATCAATGTAACATTATCATTTGACATAATCATATCTTTTACAATCAAACTATATATAAAGCCTAACAGACCGGCTCCGGCAACACCGCCGACTGCCCCTTCTATGGTCTTTTTCGGGCTAAGGTGAGGAGACATTTTATGTTTTCCAAATAATCTTCCGGCACAATATGCCAGAGTATCATTGCCCCAGGAACTTAAGAAAAGTAAAACAACAAAAACGCCTCCATCTTTTAAGGTTCGAATCTGGTAGACATAACTTAACATAATCGTCACATAAAAAAATCCAAAAAAGCCGGCTGCAATCTGCTCAAAATGGTATTTGGGAAAAAGAAATACGTAAAAAGCCAGCAAAGCAATTAACAAAAGCAGACTAAGTGGCAGAATGAAATCCTGAAGCTCTAAAGCCAGTAAAACATAATATAAAATGGATACCGTATATCCGGCAACGCCAATCGGCGATTTTTCTACATGAAAAATACGAAGCAGCTCATAGTAACCGATCAGGGATACAATTGCTGTCAGAAAAAAGGTAGGCATACCACCAAAATACAACACTGCTGCCAGGATTGCAACAAGTAAAATACCACTTATAAGTCTTTGTTTAAACATAGATTACCTCCCGGGATTCAGGACAAAACGCCGCCGAATCTTCTTTCCTTTCCATTATAGTACCGAATAGCCTTGACCAATTCCTCTTTATTAAAATCAGGCCATAAAACTTCTGTAAAATAAAATTCTGTGTATGCAAGCTGCCATGGCAGGAAATTGGACAAACGGATTTCTCCGCTTGTGCGAATCATCAGATCCGGATCCGGAAGATCTCTTGTATCCAGATGATCATTGATGCAGCTTTCTGTAATCTCTTCCGGAGAAATGATTCCTTCCCGGCACTCCTTTGCAATCTTTGTCACTGCTCTTCGAAGTTCATCTCTTCCTCCGTAATTTAAAGCAATGGAAAACTGTAATCCGGTGTTTTTTTTGGATTTTTCTTCCAGATTAATAATCTTCTTTTGTAAATCTCCATCTAAAGCAGAAATATCTCCGATGACCCGGACTCTCATATTATTTTTTGCAGACCGTTCAATACAGTCCATCAGATATTTTCTCAAAAGGCCCATCAAAGCGCCTACTTCCTCCTGGGAACGCTTCCAGTTCTCTGTTGAAAAAGCATACATGGTTACGTATTGAATTCCCAGGTCCCAGGCATCCTCAAGGGTCTGTTCCACCACCTTGGCTCCTTCCACATGTCCTGCATTTCTTGGAAGCAGCCGTTTTTTTGCCCAGCGACCATTTCCATCTAAAATAAAAGCAACATGCTTTGGAATTTCCAACATAGTGCCGCCTATTTCTCTCTTCATAAAAAAAGCCTCCTTTTTAGTTCAAGCCGAACGCACGTGAGACTTGGCGCAAAATTCTGGTCAGCTTATGCTGACATCTTTCTTCTCAGAATCGCTGCGCATCCTCGCGGAGCGTTTATCTCAGTCGGAGATTGAACTCCCACTGAGATACATTTGTTATTACTCACCACTTATAGGAGTGGGAGTCTTCTTCAACTGAGATAAACAAATGCCAAACAGCCCGGCATAAAAACCGGGCTACCTGGCATCAAACACTGTCTTTTCACTAAATTGTAAGAATTTCTTTGGATTTGGCATCAATCGCCTTGTCAATCTCTTTGATGAACTTATCTGTCATCTTCTGAACTTTCTCTTCATTGTCTTTCAGCTCATCTTCACTGATCTCATTGGCTTTATTTTTTTTCTTTAATGCGTCATTGGCATCACGACGGATATTACGAACGGCAACTTTTGCCTGTTCTCCTTTTTTCTTTACATCTTTCACCAGATCTTTACGGCGTTCCTCAGTCAGTTCCGGGAAAACAAGACGGATTACTTTACCATCGTTGCTTGGGTTGATTCCAACGTCTGAATTCTGGATTGCCTTCTCAATTTTCTTAAGAAGAGAAGAGTCCCATGGCTGAATGACCAGCATTCTTGCTTCCGGAACCGTAATGTTACCAACCTGCTGAAGAGGTGTTGGTGTTCCATAATAATCTACTTTAATCTTGTCCAGAATATGTGGATTTGCTCTTCCTGCACGAATTCCCTGATAGTCTCTTTCCAGACTCGCCAGAGTTTTTCCCATTTTTTCTTCAAATTGTGTTAACATAATGTATCCTCCTAATATATTCTATTTCGTACGATTCTAAACGGTTACGTAAGTACCGTTGAATGATCCATTGACTGTATTCACAATGCTGTTTTCCTCATTCAGTCCGAAAACAATCATCGGCATCTTATTCTCCAGACACATAATCGTGGAGGTCAGATCGACCACAGCCAGCTTCTGATCCAGAACTTCTTCCAGGGAAATACTGTCATATTTTTTCGCATCCGGGTTCACCTTTGGATCACTGTCATATACCCCATCGATTGCCTTCGCCAACAAAATCGCATCAGCTTCAATCTCAATGGCACGTAAAGATGTAGTTGTATCTGTGGAAAAATAAGGATGTCCGGTGCCTCCTGCAAAGAAGATGACATATCCGTCTTCCAATGCTTCCAAAGCAGCATCCTTGGAAAAGAGCTCTGCAAAAGTACCGCAGACAAAAGGTGTAAAGACTTTTGTCTTTAAACCTACACTTCTTAACATCTCAGAAACATAAATACAGTTCATCACTGTGGCAAGCATCCCAATCTGATCTGCATGAGTCCGTTCCATATTCCCGCTGGTCCGTCCCCGCCAGAAGTTACCGCCTCCGATTACAATGGCAATCTGAAGACCTGTCTCCTTCACTTCCTTGATCTGTCTTGCAACATCTAATACGGTAGGTTCATCAAATCCGGTTTTCTTGTCACCGGCAAGAGCTTCTCCGCTTAATTTGAGAAGCACCCGTTTCATATCTTTTATATCTTTCATTTGCGCACCTCGTTATTTTCTTCATTCCTATCCAAAGTATAGCATAATTTCTATTCTATTTCCACATTTTATTCAAGAATTTGTGTACCTCTTCCCATGCCTGTCTGGATTCAGGAAACAAATGAAGTCCCATCTGGAAAACATGAAACATTCCCTCATACACAGAAGTTTTTACTTTTACTCCTGCCTCCTTCGCTTTTTCGGAAGCCAGCAAAGTATCACTCAAAAGCATTTCCTGATCTCCTACCTGAAACAAAACCGGAGGAAATCCGGTAAAATCTCCATAAAGAGGAGAAACATACGGATCTGTCCGATCTTCCTCACAGGTTAAATAAGGACAGTTATAAATCATACTATCCTTGGTTTTTCCAAACAAAGGATCATTTTCAAAATTTGTCTCATAACTTTCTCCGGTCAGTGCCAGGTCTGTCCAGGGAGACATAGCAACAATACCTGCCGGCAGAGGCATCTCATGATCTTTCAAATAATGGCACAAACCAAGTGCCAGACCGCCTCCGGCAGAATCCCCGCCTATTACAATATCCAGAGGATCATACTCTTTTTCTTCCAGCAGCCAGCGGTAAGCAGTAACCGCATCCACCAAAGCCGCCGGATAAGGGTACTCCGGGGCTACCCGGTAATCAATAGTAAGCACATGGCATCCGTTTCCACATTTACTGTACATGATGGAAAAACGCCGGTAAGCATTTTTCATCGGTCCAATGTATCCGCCGCCATGCAGCTGTAAAATGACCTTATTCCTTGCATTTTCCACCGGATAATAATATTCCATATCAAATTGATCCGTCGTAACAATCTCCCGTACATAGGAAGGGGGACATTTCCAGGGTGGCTCTTTTGGATGTTTTCTCAGTTCACCGGTCTGAAAAGCATGTCCTTTTTGAGTGGCTGTTACATCTTTTATCATTTCTCTCAGCAAAATTCCACGTATACTTGCCTCTTTTTTCTTCTGTCTTTCCGGGTCTTTGCTCATGTATGAAATCTCCTTTTCAGCTCATTTTTAGCTCTCCTGTCCCCAAATATGAAAATACCTGCCAGCACCAGAAAAGAAACAGCACAGGTAACAATAGCCAGAGCCATATTATCTACCATCCCTTTGATTGCCGCAACAAGAGGCACAATACTTAAAAGCGTCACAGCAATCTGACACATAAAATAAGACTGCCAGCTGGCTAAGTTCACAATCATCATAATGGCCAGTGCCAGATCCGTAAGCAGAATCAGCACCGGAACGGCATAACGGAACGCCCATCCCGTATATCCGTTCACCACATCAATCACAACCGTAAAAATGAAGATTCCGGCCGCCTGAAGAATTGCCTTTGCACCCAGATTCGTTCTGTGCATGACTGTGTAAGAAACAGTAAAACAGCAGTAACCAATTCCCGCCAGCACAATAATGGACCAATAAAATCCTCGAAACGTCAGATAATTGACCATGACTGACACCACGCCGATTACCAACAGGCTAAAATAGAATATTTTTCGAATCAGGGCAAACCGATGGAGTTCTTCCCCCATTCCAGGATACGTATCTTCTCCTCCGGTTCCTTCCAGCACACTATTACAGAGTGGGCATACAGAAGTATTGTCCATAATTTCAATATCACATCGTTTACATCTTCTCATCATTTACTCCATTGGTTTGAATCCGAACCCTTACCCCCATTTTACGAACTGTTCTGAAAAACGTTTTTTGCAGATAAGTTTCTTCAAAAACAGAGGAAAAGGTTACCGCCATATCTTCTCCATAACTACATACCACACACTTTAAAGGCTGAGATTTTCCCACACCCATAATAATCTGAAAACTATCTATCTCTTCCCGATATTCAGGGAGAATGTCAATCTTGCCCAGGTTGGAAAGTGTCATCGTATATGCTTTTTCTGAGTAACTGTAAATAAACTTTGCTCCCCATTTTTTGATAAAAAGAGGAACAAAACGGACCAGTTTTTTCTCATATCCTACATTGTAAGAAATAATTTCTTCCATTCTCTCTTTTGTAATCTTTTCTTGCATCTGTTTTTTTACAGATGCAAGAATCTGATCAAATTCCGGCTTTTCTTCTTTCGGATCAAAACTGATATTGGTGACTGCAAAAAAATTCATGGTCGTCTCAGAGCCAAAGAAATTACGAAGATTCACCGGCAGATTAAGAGCAATGGGCCTTTTCTTTTTACTGGCCTGCCAGTATTCCTGATATAAGGTGTCAATCAGTAAAGCCGCCAGAATCTGTGTCGTACTGGCATTTTTTTCTTTACAAAGTCTGCTGAAATCTTCCCGAATCAGATAACCATGAATTACATTCATGGCACCCATGGGAAGCATGTCTCCTTTTACCTGAAAGGCTTTCTTTGTACTGTAACTTCTTTTGGTCAGTTCCCGGTAATTTTTCACATAACTGTCTTCCACCTCATGAAGGCAGTCGGAGGTAGGAGTCCCATGGCCTGTCTGTTTCCAGCTTCTTCCATTTTTCAAATCCAGATAGCAATAGGTCAGTTCTTTTAAAAAGTTAATTGCCCCAAGTCCATCTGTCACCGCATGAAATACTTCCAGATTGATTCTTTTTTTGAAATAAGTAACCCGAAACAAATATCGGCTGCCACTTTGAGGATTCATATATCGGCAGGGATAGGTTGATTCTTCTGACACAGAAACAGGTCTTTTATTATCTTCAAAATAATACCAGAAAAATCCCTTTCGCAAGCGGACTTTAAACGCATCAAACCAGGGAAGAATCTGTTCTACCGCTTCCTTTAGCAATACCGGGTCAATATCCTCTTTTAGCGTAATGCCAATCCGGTATACATTGGTCCGGTGTTTGTTGGCAAGAACCGGAAACAGTTTCGCTGTATTATCCAGTTTTCTCCATTTTAAATTTTTATCTTTTTTCATGTTAAATCCTTTA
>JALEPU010000176.1 GCA_022766905.1 Lachnospiraceae bacterium | reverse complement strand
CACAGCCTCTGACACACCGCCTCCCTGACCGGATGCAACCCAGGGCTGCGGAGTCATCAGACACGCACAATCCACACCGCCATTATATGGACTTTCCTGAATAAATTTCTGCCCCCACTCTTTTTTTACGTTGTTCTTCAGTTCCACTCCAAGGTTACCATAATCCCAGGTATTTGCCAGGCCGCCGTAAATCTCGGAACCTGGATACACAAAACCTCTCGCCTTTGCCAGTGCAACGATTTTTTCCATTGTTTTTTCCATTGTACCTCAACCTTTCTAAACACATACTAAAACACTGCTTGTATTGTACCTGTTTTCCATCTTTTTTTCAATAATAACTTCATCCAAAGTCTGGAATTTTTCATTTTTATTCAGAAAAATCCATAATTTCTATCATTTCCAGGGATTTGAAATCTTCCTTTACATGCTGCCGCAAATATTTTTTACTGATTTTCTGAATTTCAGAAAATACTTCCTCTGACACAAGAAAATTATATAATTTTTCGAGAGGTGTGACTATGATGTACTGCAGCGTATATAAAGTTGAATCCGAAAGGCGGATTTTATCAGAAATCTGCCTCATACAATTGGAACAGAGACATCCTCTCAGGTTTACAGAATAATGGGTAAGCCCTTCTTCTCTCCCGCATTTGATGCAGGAAAAAACCTGCATCCCTTCACCGAAACAGGTTAAAATCCGAATCTCATAAACACATCGAATTAATTTTTCCGGCATTTTTCCTCTTTCCAATGCCCGAAGGCTTTGATAAAGCAATTTCAGGATTTCCCTTTCATCATTATTTTCCCTGGTCAGATAAGCTGCCAATTCCAAAAAATAGGTTCCGTAAGATACCTTTTTTAAATCCGCTTTTACTCCCGGAAAATAGTTTTCAATCTCCGCAGATAATAAATTATAAGAGTTTTTGCCGGCATAAAGATGAAATTTACCAAAAGTCATCGGCTGACAGGCGCCCAGAAGATGATTATTCGGCCGCCTTGCTCCCCTTGCAAAGGCACTGATCTTGCCTTTTTCCAGAGTCAGCAGAACAATTCTTCTATCATACTCTCCGATGGGAGCCTGGGCAATGACCATGGCTGTCACTTCAATCTGCTCTTTCACCGCCATCCTCCTTATCAGATCTCCTTTTTATCGTAACCGTAGTTTTTCAAAAGGAAATCACTGTCCCTCCAGTTTTTCTTCACTTTTACCCAAAGTTTTAAGTTTACTTTCATATCCAGAAGATTTTCCATCTCCGTACGGGCCTGGCTTCCAATTTTCTTTAACATGGAACCCTGTTTCCCAATAATGATGCCTTTATGAGAGTCTCTTTCACAAATGATTGTGGCATCAATGTCCACCAGCCGACCTCCGTTACGCTCTTTCATGGAATCAATCACAACTGCAATGCCATGGGGAATTTCCTGGGATAACAGTCTTAATGCTTTCTCCCGAATCAGTTCGGCAACGATCTGGCGTTCCGGCTGATCAGTAATGGTATCTTCATCGTAATATTGAGGTCCTTCATCCAGATACTTAAAAATAGAAGAAATGACTTCTTCTTTGTTCTTTCCCGTCATTGCTGAAACCGGTACAATCTCTGCGAAATTGCAGACATCTTTATAGGCAACAATGGATTTTACAATTTCCTCCTCTGTTACCGTATCAATTTTATTGATAATCAGGATAACCGGCGTTTTCACTTTATTTAACTTTTCAATAATATATCGTTCGCCTGCCCCGATAAAGGTCGTCGGCTCCACCAGCCATAAAATTGCATCCACTTCCTTCAGGGTCCGTTCTGCGACATTGAGCATATAGTCTCCCAGTTTATTTTTCGCCTTATTGATTCCCGGCGTATCAAGGAAAATGATCTGCCCCTCTTCACAGGTATAAACGGTCTGAATCCGGTTTCGTGTCGTCTGAGGCTTGCTGGACGTGATTGCAATTTTCTGACCAATCAGCTGATTCATCAACGTGGATTTTCCTACATTTGGTCTTCCGATCAATGTTACAAATCCTGATTTATAGGTATGTTTCATCCGTTTCTCCTCTTTTTCCTTTTCTATTGGTAAGTCCCCACTTCAGGATTTGTTTCTCTGAAGTGAGGCTTTCCTTGATTCGGTTAAAAAATACTTCTTAATTCTTTAAAGTGGTCCTTTTCCTCTTCCAGACGATTTTCATTGCCGATAACACATAAAATATCGTCTTCAAATGCAGCTTTAATCAATGGTGCCAGTTCCCGGATCGTCTCTGCTGTTGTGCCAAGAAGCTCATTCCTCTCCTTTTGCACTAGCTCAGTGGTTACGCCCATGAGCCATGCCCGAAACATCTGCATTCCTTTTGCAGAAGGCTCTACCGGAATATCCTGATTTCCAATAGCTCCAATGATAAATTTAGTCATATCTCTTTCATCCGGATGGAAGTCTTTCACATACTCCCATGCCTTTTCATAAATATCTAACGTTGCAGAAAGGTTCGGATCCCGGTAAGAAGTCAGGTATGCACTGCCATAGCGGGAAAATCCGCACATACATCCGTAGGCACCGCCTTTTACCCGCACATTCTGCCACAGGTAATCATAAGAAAACATCACCTGAAGCACTTTCAGGGCGCCGGTATAGGAAAATCCTTTCTTCACAAAGTTTCCTGCTTTTGCTACATACTGGACTTTGCTGGATGTCTTAAACCCTTCATTTTTAATCTGAGGAATCAGTTCTTTCTCCCAGATTTCTTTTTTTGCCGGATAGAAGGAGTCAAATAAACCAGATAATTCTTTTTCCAGAATCTCTTCCGGCAGCTCTTCTGCGGTAAAGCTCATCATAAAATGATCTTTTGTAAAAATCAGTTCTCTCACTTTTTGCAGGCCAAGAACGAAAGCATCGTATTTTTCTTCAAAATGTTCTTCCAGATATTTGATAAATTCATAGAAGGTAATTCCTTCCATCATTTCCTTTACCAGAGCCTGATCATTCAGGTAAGACAAGGCTCTGTTGGCTGCTGCCGAATGACCTGCCTGATTATTCCTTTGCTGCAACTGAATTTTCATCTGAGAAATAATCTCACGAAGTCTTTCTTTATCCTCAATTCTGGAGGTGAAAAGAATTTCTTTTGTCATGGCAAACACATCCGGGATCTGATTGGAAAGACACTTGGAGCTTACTTCAAATAACGGAAGATAGCCGCCCTTTTTCTCAGGCATCGGAAGTACCTCTGTATCCGTTACCCATCCGCCCATCTTCAGATTAATCTCTGTGGTCAGTTCCTGATACGTATGTTCCCCGGTATCAACCAGTCGATAAATGGATGCCAGAAAAGCCGCATAAGGAAGCAATTCTTTTGGAAGATCTTTTAAAGAAAATGCCATCCTGATATAAGCAATTCCATTGGTAAATAATCTGGAAAAAATCACCGGCCTTTCGGCAATCTGTTTTTCTTCATATTCAATCGGCTCTGCTTTCTTTTCAATATCATCGATAGAAAGTAGAGGAATCGTCTCCAGTTCTTCCCTGGTAGAAGGGATTTCCTGATACTCTTTCAGCTCTTTTGCCTTTCTGATAATCTCGGCAATCTCTTCCTGACTCAAAGATGCTTTATACTTAGCAAGTTTCTTTTTTGTCTTCTCTTCGATCTCTTTGGTCAGTCCCTTTTTCGGTTTTACCATCACAATTGCTTTATGCGAGTTGTCCAGAATATATTTGCGAATCAGTTCTTCAAAATAGCCTGTTCCGATTTTTTCTTTTAAAACCGGGAAAATCTCACTGGTTCGAATGTGAATAAAAGGCTTATTGTCGTCATAAAGCCAGCTATCAAACATCTGAAGTCCATAGATCAATCCTTTTGGATATCGTCCAAAATCTGCCTCTTTATATTTGAACTCAAAGTAGTTGATTGCTGCTTTTAATACTTTATCATCCAGGCCTTCTTCTACGATTTTCTTCAATTCTGTTTCCAGAACCTGAACAAATCGATCCTGTTCCTCCGGGTTGGAACCATTTACGACCACTGAAAAAGTAGGCTGATAGATTCCGTTATCATACATGTGATAGACATCTTTTCCCAGCTTTGCATCCAGCAATGCTTTTTTTACAGATGCCCCAGGCATTCCAAATAAAACATATCCAAGAATCTGGAAAGCCATATACAGTTCTTTATTCAGACTATTGCTGATAACAGTACTGAAGCTTAAATAAGTATTGTCTTTTTCCGGTTCTTCTTCGGAAATGGAATACACGTCTTCTACATAAACAGGTTTTGAGAAAGGCGCCTGGCTTGGAATAAAGGAATCCACTTTCTTATACTCAAAATGGCTCAGATATTCCTCATCAATAAAGGCCAGCTCCTTATCCATATCTGCATCTCCATACAGGTAAATATAACTGTTGGATGGATGATAATATTTTTGATGGAAGGCCACAAAATCTTCCTGGGTTAAGTCCGGAATAAATTCCGGATCCCCACCGGACTCAAATCCATATGGAGTATCCTTTAACAGAGCAGACTGAATTTTTCTCATCAGGATATCA
>JALEPU010000051.1 GCA_022766905.1 Lachnospiraceae bacterium | reverse complement strand
TAACCGGACAGACAGGAGTAGTCGCAACTACTTTGAAACCTTCCGGAGCCCTTGAAATATAGTCGGTGTGGCTCATCCAGCAGATTGTCTTTGGTGAGACGTCTTCAAACAAAACAGAAGAGGTGTCTACATCTACCTCTGTTCTTCCGTATTCACTGACAGGAGCTGTTTCTACAGTACCGCCTAATAAATATGACATTAACTGAGAACCATAGCAGATTCCCAGGATTGGAATACCAAGATCAAAAATCTCTTTGCCACAGCGAGGAGAGTCTTCTCCGTATACACTGTTTGGGCCTCCGGTAAAGATAATCCCCTTAGGATTCATGGCTTTTATCTTATCTAAACCAAGGGTATATGGGTGAACTTCTGCATAAACATTACATTCACGTACCCGGCGGGCAATTAACTGATTGTACTGGCCGCCAAAGTCAAGAACAATAATCATCTCTTTTTCCACGAGTTTTCCTCCTACTCTTTTTTTGTCTTTATATTCTACAACATTTTCCCTGGAGAAACAACTCTTTTCTTTTTAAGTTTTCTGTTTCCGACTTTAAAGAAAGGTACGCATTTGTTCCATGTTATTTTCCTCTGTTTTGAGAAGGCGTTTTGCTAAATCACAGATTTTTGGATTGGTTCCGGCATAATCTTTTTGATGGCGGGTAATTTTGGTAATACCCATGGCACTGCCCTGATACATCATTTCTGCCAGATGTTCCACAGACGGGTCTTTCATCGTCTGCATCATGGTCATGGTTTTCGAAGATAGTTTTGCCATGGCAGAAACATCTTCCGGTTTTTCGTTTCTCTCATGCAGCAGTCTGTCTGCTTCTTCAAAAATTGTTTTGTACTCTTCTTGCTGTGTTTCTAATGCTTTTCGGAATTTTTCTTCTTTTGCATAGGGAGTGATCTCCTCGATTCCCTGACAGCCCATCTGGGCATTTTTTCGTATAAAGTTGAGCATTTCAATATCGTTTAACATGAAAATCCTGCCTTTCTTATGCCTGTGTGACAATGGAGTGAATCGCTTCTGACATCCTAATCAGTATAAACAAAAAATGAAAAATAATTCCGGAAAATAAACGGGTAGGTGAAAAATAAATGAGTAAGAATTTTCTCAATTTAGGGCGATATATTTCCATTTTGGATCGCCTAATGAAGATGTACGATGATCGTAATCTTGCAGATTTTGAAATCGGATGGGGATTCCAAACTTTACCGAGTATTTTAGCGTATCCGCTAATCTTGCACAATGGTTGACAAGTGGCGGGTTACTGTTATTTTGTATCTGAAAGTAACATCAAAGGGGAGATAGAGAAAAAGAAATAGCAATACAGGAAACCGCAGTCCTTTTTGAGAGCTGCGGTTTAGGTATTTTGGATAGAAAGCTCCGGATTATTTCACTTTCACAGTTTTTGCTTTACTCCAGGAAGAGTATAGTTTCGTAGATTTTCCATTGACCTTCACAGTTTTATAGGTTCGAATTCTTACATAATATTTTTTCTTTGCCAGGAGCTTTGAAACGGTTGTGCTTGCGGTTTTATTCTTTGATACCGCTACTGTCTTTGCACCCTTGAATTTTGAAGAGGTACTGTACTGGATCTGATAGCCGGTTGTCTGTGTTGTCTGCTTGTTCCACTTCACCGTAACCTTCTTTTTCCCTGCCGTTAGCCTGGAAATGATGGTTGACTTCGGAACGATGGTAAATGTTTTCTTAACCGTTCCGCTATAATTTCCTTTTAACTTGATCGTTACGCCGTAACTGCCAATAGTCTTTAAGCCTTTCGCATAAGAAACGGTGTAATTTGCTGTGCTGATCTTCTTTCCGGTACGGTCTTTTATGGTAACGGATGGTTTTCTTATTTTTCCATTGTAGGTGTAAGAGGAGGAAGACAGGCTGATGCCGGATATTCTTGGAATTGTCACCGTTGAAAGTGCTTTTTTACAAACAGAACATGTGGTCACGATTTTTCCATCATTTTTAACGGTTGCTTTCGTTACCGTTTTCTACGGTGTATGACCATTTGCACATTTGTCCGGGGTAGTCGGTGTAGTTGGAGTGGTTGGAGTAGTTAGAGTGGTCGGAGTAGTTGGAGTAGTCGGGGTAGTCGGTGTATCCGGAGTAGTTGGTTTTTCCGGTTGTGTTGGCGATTCTTGATTTTTCGTCCATTTTGCATATAATTGAATGTTGTATTTCAAGGAATAAGGATATTTGCCATAGGGGTTGCAAATTTTGTGGCCCGCCGTTATCAAAGTGATTCGCAAAAAACAGTCATTTCGGACCTGATTGGATGTAAACCAGAAGAATTGAAAAATTATAACACCTATCAGATGCTTCTTTCTGAGTGGCTTATGATATGCCAATGGGTGAAATGGCGAAAGACCCGGAATTTCCCAGAAAATGGATGTTCGGTATGGCAATGATGTTAAAAAAAGGATTACATTTAAATCAAATTCATAACATAGACCGTTCCTTCGAGGATATGATGCTTGGCCTGGAAAACTGGATCCCTATGTATATGACGGGACAGATTTCGCCTTATTACTTAAAAGATGTCCAGGGCAATGTTTTTTTGCATTTCCTGAAAGTATCCGGAAGTCTGGCATTGACAGGAGAAGCAATCAGCGGATATCATAGCGAAGGAAACCGATATTATATTCTGTCTGCTTTTCGAAATATTCAAATCTGTATTCATGAAAGGAAATGGGTCATCGTATCAAAAAATAAAACACCTGCCATTCATTTTCTGATCCGTCATCCAAAAATGCGGAATGCGTTTGAAAATATGGTAATTCCGATGATTGAAAAATAACCACCTTTATGGAAAAAAATAGATACATGAAGAGAACCAGAAGCAGCTGGTTCTTTTTTTGAAATAAACACCATATAACAGTTGACAACAGTGCAATACTGTTATATACTGTTTGTATCAACGGAGGAAAAAGATATGCATATTATTTTAAATCACACATCCATGATACCGATCTACGAACAACTGGTGGATCAGGTGAAGAATCAGATTATTACCGGGAAGCTTCAGGAGAATGAAGCACTTCCGTCGGTCAGAAGTCTTTCCGGTACGCTTAAGATCAGCGCACTGACAGTAAAGAAGGCTTACGATAAGCTGGAAGAAGAAGGTTTTGTAGTTACGGTTCATGGAAAAGGAACTTATGTTGCACCGACCAATCATGCTTTTGCGGCAGAAGCAAGGCGAAAGGCGGTGGAAGAGGATTTTGCGAAGGCACTGGATAAAGCAAGAGCCGTCGGTATGAGCTCGGAGGAGATTCGAGAGATTATAGACATATTATTGGAGGAGTAGATATGGTATCGGCAAAGAATCTTACAAAAAATTACGGAGATTTTTCTTTAAATGTCACTATGGATCTGCCAAAAGGACGGATAAGCGGTCTGATTGGAAAAAACGGAGCAGGTAAAAGTACAGTGATCAAATCCATTTTAGGATTGATCTGTCCCGATGGAGGAAGTATAAAAGTATTTGGGAAAGACTCAAAAGAACTGACTCCCGAAGATAAACAAAAGATCGGTGTTGCATTATCGGATTCCGGATTCAGTAATTACCTCACATTACGGGATTGTGCAAAAATTCTGGATAAAATGTATGACCGGTTCGACAGACAGGATTTTCTGGCAACGTGCAGGCAATACGGGCTTCCGGAGAATAAGATAATTCAGAAGTTTTCTACCGGAATGAAAGCAAAGCTTCGGGTGCTGGTTGCCTTAAGCCATGGTGCAAAGCTTCTCATTATGGATGAGCCGACAGTGGGCATGGATGTTGAGGCGAGAAATGAAATTCTGGATATGATCCGCGATTATCTGATGAAGGAAGAAGAATGTTCTGTTTTGCTTACTTCCCATATTGCAACTGATCTGGAAGGCCTGTGCGATGACATTTACCTGATCCATCAGGGAAAGATTCTGCTCCATGAAGATACCGATGTGATTTTATCGGATTATGCAGTATTGAAGGTGGAAGAAAGTCAGTTCCGGAAGCTGGATCAGAAGCACATTTTAAAATGGAAGAAAGAGTCATTTGGCTATAGCTGCCTGACCAATCAGAAACAATATTATCTGGAAAATTATCCTGGTATGGTAGTAGAAAACTGTGGAATCGATGAACTGATTCTTATGATGACAGGAGGAAAATAAGATGAGTGGATTATTACAAAAAGATTTTTGTCTTTTAATGCAGAGAAGCAGAGTATTAGTGATTTTGATTGGGGTTGGAATCTTAATGGGATTTTCAACAGATGGCTCCTTTGTAATCGGATACCTTACCATGTTATGTGCAATCCTTACCGTCAGTACCATTTCATATGACGAGTTCGATAATGGATATCCATTTTTGTTTACTCTTCCTATTACGAAGAAAACCTATGTGACAGGCAAGTTTTTATTTTGCCTTGTGGGAGGCATGGCAGGATGGGCGATTTCTGTTCTCATATATATTGGATGTATGACAGCAAAGGGAGCTGGTTTTGCAGCAGAACAATGGATGGAAGCACTTTCTTTTATCCCTGTCTTTGGACTTCTCATTGCGATTATGCTTCCGATGCAGTTGAAGTTCGGTGCTGAAAAAAGCCGCCTGGTCATTGCCGCAGTTGCCGGAGGTATTTTTGCAATCTGTTATATTGGAAAGCAGTTTCTGCTAAAACATCTTAAGATGCCGGCTTTCCTTGCAGATATAAGCGACATGGCTGCACTGGCAATCCTTGCGGGAATCGGTCTGGCTGCCCTTATTTTTTCTTATCTGTCCAGCGTGCATATTATGGAAAAAAAAGAGTATTGAAAAAAAGAAAAGAATGTGATATATTCTTACCGACAGATAGTCGGTAGAGGTGAAAATCATGAGAGTTGTGAAAGATGCAGAAGAACGAAGAAATGAGATATTAGATGTGGCAGAACGATTATTCTGTGCAAAAGGCTTTGATCATACCAGTACCAATGATATTCTGAAGGAAATCGGCATTGCAAGAGGAACCCTTTATTATCATTTTAAGTCCAAAGAAGATATTCTGGATGGGATGATAGAGCGGCTGACGAATCAGATGGTAAAGAAAGCATCTGTGATTGCATTGGATGAATCCATTCCGGTTCTGGAAAGGCTGACACGGACCATGCTTTCTCTTAGTATAGATAATGAACTGGGGGACATGATCATGGAGCAGGTTCACAGACCACAGAATGCATTGATGCATCAGAAGCTGGAAGCTATGCTGCTGGGACCGGTGAATAAGCTGATTACGAAGATCGCAGAAGATGGAATCAGACAGGGAATCATGCAGACAGACTATCCGGCGGAGGCAGTGGAGATGATTATGACCTATTCCTATAGTGCCTTTGACAGTATGGTCTCTTACCAGAAAGAAGAGAGAGACAAGAAAATAAAAGGGTTTGTCTACCATGCAGAGAGAATATTTGGGATGGAACCCGGTTCTTTGATGGATGCCATGATTCCAATTTTTGAGAAATAAATGAAGGAATAAAAGGAATGAAAAAATTCCTTTTATTTTTTAAATTATGACCGACAGACAATCGGTCGAAAAAAGAGGAAGGAGAAGAAATGGGAGAGTGTTTCAAAAAGAGTAATTTCGGAAAGTTTTTGCTGCTTTGGTTTGGTGAATTGATTTCGTCGATAGGCGGTGGCCTTACCAGCTTTGGATTAGGAGTTTATGTATTTCACCGGACAGGAAGTGCAGCGGGAATGGCTCTGGTAACCATATTGGGGTTTTTGCCAACACTGCTTTTTAGTGTTCCGGCCGGAGTGATGGCAGATCGGTACGACAGAAGGGTGTTGATGATGGTGGGAGATGGCTGCTCTGCCCTGGGAATCATCTATATTCTGATCTGTATGATGCATGGGGGAGCGAGTCTGACTCAGATATGTGCAGGTGTATTTGTAAGTTCGGTGTTTTCTTCCTTGCTGGATCCGTCCTATCGGGCAACCGTTTCCGATTTATTAACCAAAGAGGAGTTTTCAAAGGCCAATGGTCTGGTGAGCCTGGCGGGAAGTGCCAGGTACCTGATTTCTCCCCTTGTGGCAGGTCTTTTGCTGAGTGTCAGCGATGTAAAACTTTTGCTGATTCTGGATATCAGCACGTTTGCTTTTACGGTGGCTGCTACGGCTGTTGTAAAAAGAGGAATTGAAACAAAGCCATGTGAAAAAGAAAAGTCTTTCATAGAGAGTTTAAAAGAAGGATGGGACGCAGTACATGAGAAAAAGGGGATTTTTCTTCTTATTTTGGTTTCTGCCGCTATGACACTTTTTCTTGGGATATTTCAGATTCTGGCAGAACCACTTATTTTATCCTTTGCAGATTCGAAGACTCTGGGAATCGGGGAGACGGTTTGTGCCAGCGGAATGTTATGTTCCAGTCTTATTCTTGGGATGCGCGGAATCAAAAGTATTCAGGATTTGGAGGAATAAGCAATGAAAGACAGCCTTTATACAAGAATGACAAAAGAATCGTGGAAGAGAGATCTTTTTTCTGTAGCAGGGTTTACCGCTTTTGTGACAATATCTGTTGCAATGATATCTTTGACAGTTATGCTTTTTGTGAATCTGACCGGAGCAATCGAACATCTGATGGACGTTGCAAAAACTCCGGATTTTTTACAAATGCATACAGGAACTCTTCAGAAGGAAGAAGTGGAAAGCTTTGTTTTTGAAAGACCGGAAGTTTTTGATTACCAGATTCTTTCCTTTTTAAATCTGGAAAACAGTATGCTTACTCTTAGCGAACACTCTTTGCTGGATAATAGCCAGGATAATGGACTATCTGTTCAGGGAGATGGATTTGACTATATGATTGATGAGAAAAATGAACTTCCTGATGTTTTGCCGGGGCAGGTTTATGTGCCGGTCTGTTATGAATCCTTGTATGATGTAAAAACAGGAGATACTATGGAAATCGGGGGCCAAAAGCTTACGGTGGCAGGATTTATCAGAGATTCCCAGATGAACTCCATGATGGCTTCCTCAAAAAGATTTCTGGTCTGTGAAGAAGATTATGAAAGGTTCAAACATCTGGGAAGTGAGGAGTATCTCATTGAATTTTTACTTGCCGATGGAACGGACGTCAATGCTTTTCAAACAGCATATGAAAATGCCGGACTTCCCATGAATGGACCGGCGATTACCAGGCCATTGGTGAAAATGATGAACACTCTTTCTGACGGTATTATGATTTTGATTATTCTTTTTATCAGTGTGTTGGTGCTGCTGATTTCTCTGGTCTGTATTCGGTTTATGCTTCTGACCAGAGCTTTGTCTGAGTCAAAAGAAGTTGGCATCATGAGAGCAGTCGGAATATCGAAAAAAGAAATCAGGAAGATGTTTCTTAGAAGATATGACAGGCTGATCTTATCCGGTGCAGGGTTAGGAATTATCTTATCGATTGTGATTCATTATCCTTTATCGGGACAGATGCAGAAATTATACGGAGTGTCCGAAGAAAGCCTTTATAAATATATATACGCGGCATTAAGTGCGGCCCTCATTGGGCTGGGAATTATGTTTTTTGTACTAAAAACGTTAAAAAAATTGAATGAGATGACTGCGTTAAAGGCTCTTACCGGAAATGACGAAGAAGGAAGAAAGAACCATAATAAGCTGTGTATTGTTTTTGTAACTGCAATTGCAGTTTTTTTGATGATGATTCCGTCGAATCTTTACAGTACGATTTCGTCGCCCCAATTTGTGACTTATATGGGCATAGGAGACGGAGAAATTCGAATGGATATGCGCCAGGGGGAAGACTCCGGCAAAGATTTTGAAAAAGTGGAGGCAGAATTGTCAAAAGATGGCCAGATAAAAGAATATGCTCTTTATCAGACCAGTCTCACTCCCGTCAAATTAGAAAATGGTACTGCACTTAATATGCTGATGGAACAGGGAGATCATAGAAAATTTCCGGTCAGATACAGTAAAGGGTCCATGCCGGCCCGGGACGGAGAAGTTGCCCTGTCTTATTTGCTATCTGAAGATTTAGGCCTTCTTCCGGGGGATGAGATTTTTGTGCAGATTGCGGGAGCATATCAGAAATGCAGAATAACGGGGATTTATTCCGATATTACGAACGGTGGAAAAACAGCCAAATTGTTTGTGGAACATTTAGACCCGGAAGAACGTGTCATGTGGCGAATTGCTTATGTCACTTTGCAGGAAGGTGCTAATCGGAAGGATTTCATGAATCGGTATGTGAATCTGGGAGCAGAGGTGGTAGATATCGGATCCAGGGTAAAGGAAACCTATGGACCGACCATGAATCAGGTCCGACAGGCTGCCGTACTGGTTAAACTCCTATCCTGTATTATCATTTTACTGGTTCTTACCATGTTTGTGAGAATGATCATTGAAAATCAGAGAAATAGAATTTCCATTCAAAAAGCCTTAGGAATCAGGAGTAAAGAAATTAAGAAACAGTTCTGGAAATCCTGCCTGCCTCAGATTAGCCTTGGAGTCATCCTGGGCGCTATCGGTGGATGTACCATAGGAGAAAGTATTTGTGGGCTGGCGCTGAAATCCCTTGGGGCAGAAGGTTTTCAGTTTACGCTGGATGTGAGGATGATTGCAATCAATATTTTGCTGGGTGTTTTAGCTGCAATAGCTGCAATCTATTTCGGCAGTAACGGAATTAATAAAATCAAAGCTGTAGAGTGCTGCAGAGGAAGAGAGTAAAAGATGAGTAAAGTAATTCAAACAATCGGATTATGTAAGGAAAATATTTTGTTTGATGTAAATTTTTCTATGAATGAAGGAGAAATGGCGGCCCTGATGGGACCGTCAGGTTCGGGAAAATCTACATTTTTATACCAGTTGTCAGGAATGGATTTGCCGGATGCAGGGCAGGTGATTTTTGAAGGAGAAAATATCTGTGTTTACTCTGAGGATAAAAGGGCAGATCTCCGTTTGAATCAAATGGGATTTGTATTTCAGCAGATGAATATGCTGCCAAACTTAAATATCATCGACAATGTGATTCTGCCTGCATTTGAGAGTCAGAAAACAAGAAAAGAAGGGAAAAAAAGGGAATCCCAACTAAAACAAGAGGCCTCTGTTTTGATGAAAAAAGCGGGGATTGCAGGCCTTGAAAACAGGAAAATTACAGAAGTATCCGGCGGACAGCTTCAAAGAGCCTGTATTTGCAGAGCTGTCTTGAATCGTCCTCGCATTTTGCTGGCGGATGAGCCGACGGGAGCACTGAATAAAGCAGCTTCCCAGGAAATTATGGAGGAATTTGTGAAATTGAACAGGGAAGGAATGAGCATTTTCATTGTGACTCATGACAGTAAAGTAGCCAGCTATTGTGACCGGGTATTTTATATGTCAGACGGAAAAATACCCGGTGAATGTTTTCTGGGAAAATATAAGACTGCTCAAAAACAGGAGAGAGAGGAAAAAATCAATAACTGGCTGGAAGAGCATCATGTATAAGAACATGCAATAACGTACCATGTACATAAAAGACAGGAAAACAGTTTCCGCTGCACAGTGATTTTGTTATAATAATGTTAATTACTTTATTCCAGAAAATAGGGAAAATATGCCCACTTTGATAGCAGACCGGTTTTTGTATTTTCAGGAAAGAAGCCGGGAGAGACAGGTTTATGCTTATTTTTGTGAACATAATGATTTGGAAAATGTAGATAAGGTGGATAATCTGTCTTTAAAATGGGGTGTCTATAATATCATGGATTTGTCTCTTTCTGTGGAACAAATGTGTGACCGGGCACTTTTAGCGGCAGACAGTATCAAAGGTCAGTACAATCAGCATATTGCTGCATATGATGATACTTTGCGTGACAAGATGCTGCGGGAAAAAAAGATTACAGATAGTATGGAGACCGGGTTGAAGGAAAGACAGTTCTTTGTCTATCTTCAGCCTAAGTATAACCTGAGCGAAGGCTGTATGGCAGGAACAGAGGCACTGGTTCGCTGGATTCATCCGGAATTGGGATTTATTTCTCCGGGAGAGTTCATTCCTTTGTTTGAAAAAAACGGGTTTATTTCTCATCTGGATCAGTTTGTCTGGGAACAGGTCTGTATCTGGCTGAAAGAATGGAAAGAAAAGGGATATCCATTGCTTCCGGTTTCAGTGAATGTGTCCAGGGATACTATTTTGCCAAACCGATGCCGGTTACAGAATATGAAGATTTATTGAAAAATCAGTGCCTGGTTTGTGATAAGACGGATGAAGAAAAGGCATTGCACAGAGGAAGCTTTGTGCCCGGACTTTTGGTTATTGATGAAGATGACATATACAGGGAAGTCGTTCGAACAGCTTTTGAAGAACAGTTTACGGTTCTGGAAGCAACGGATTCGGAAAGCGGGCTTGCCTGCATCAAAAAGTATGGGCGTGATATGATTTCGATTGTTATTTTGAGTCTGTCTCTTCCGGAGGAAGGTGCCGCCTTCTTTTTGAAAGCATTAAGACAGAAAATGATGCTTTGGCAGGTTCCTGTGTTAGCTACCATTCCGGGAGAAGGAAGAGTGGAAGAGATGCCTCTTGCACTGGAAACCGATGATTTTCTCTGCAAATCACATCCACTGTGGGATCTCCATAAACGAGTGGAATGTTTGATGGGAATGGCCGCAGCTTATAAATATGAGATTACGTTACAGGATGAAACAAATCGGGATAAAATGACAGGCCTTTTGAACCGGCGGGGTCTGGAGATAGCTATGAATTCTTTGTGGAAAGAATATTACAAGGCTGATACATTGTGCTGCTCAGGCACTTTCGCATGCCAAACAGGAAAATAAAGGCGGATGCCTTTTTATAAATTCCGAAAAATTTGCTTTATATTAGGGTCTGTATTTGGGACTTGTAGTTTATTCTTTCTCTTTTAAAATCAGACTTAAAAGAAGGGAAATCACGAATACTCCTGCAACAGGATTATTTGCAAAGATTCCTCCTATTAAGGACGGAAATGCTGAGAAAAATTCCGGTTCTACCATGGTTACCCCTATTCCAATGCAAAAAGAAAGGGCAACGATGGTCATGTTTCTGTCGCTGAATCCGCATCCGGAAACCATTTTACAGCCGCTGAATACAATTGAGCCGAACATCATAATCGTGCATCCTCCTAAAACTGCGTCAGGAAGGGAATTAAAGAATGCACCGATTGGCGGGAATAAAGATGCCAGAATCAACACCAAAGCTCCCATCAAAATGGTAAAGCGGTTTACCACTTTTGTCATAGCAACCAGTCCAACATTCTGACTGAAGGATGTGATTGGATTGCAGCCAAATAATCCGGAAAAAGCACTTAAAAAACCATCGCAGGCAAGAGAACCCTGAATTTCCCGTTCTGTAATGTCTCGTCCCAGGCCGCCGGTACATACTGCTGTTGTATCGCCGATGGTCTCAGCAGCAGAAACAAGAAAGACAATGGCAATCGTAATAATTGCTCCGGGATGAAAAGCAGGAATGTGACCTCTTACAAAAGCAGGAAGTGGAATGTTAAAAAATCCGACCTGGGCAATTGTTTCTTTAAATTGAGCAAAATCTACAAGAGGAGCAGCACCGGTTACTGTTAAAAGCACAGATAATAGATATCCGGCAAATAAACCTGCTAAAACATTCAGATTCTTCCAGACTCCGGAAGCATAATGCTTGAAAACAAGACATACAATCAGGGTAACACTGGCAACCAGAAGATGGTACCAGGCTCCGAAATCTTCGGCTCCCTGACCTCCGCCAAATGAATTCATACCTACCGGTAAAAGGGAAAATCCAATGGTACATACCACACAGGCAGATACAATAGGCTGGATAAACTTTCTCCAGTATTTTGCAGTTAATCCCAGACATCCCTCAAAAATACCACCTACAATGATAGCACCAAGCATTCCTTCGTAGCCCCATTCCGGATTGGTTGCGACAGTCAGAAGAGAACCAAGGAAGGTGAAACTGACGCCCATGACGACAGGAAGTCTGGAACCGATTTTCCAGATAGGATAGAGCTGAATTACCGTACCGATTCCTGCTACAAACATGGCACATTGCAAAAGCTGGGCGATTTCCTTCGGACTTAACCCACCGCCATCAGCAGGACCGACACCGGCAACGCAGGCAGAACTGCATACAATGAGTACCGGAACTAAATTTGAAACAAACATGGCAAGTACATGCTGAAGGCCAAAGGGAATCGCTTTCGAAATGGGAACCTGGCCATCCAACTGATAGATATTGTCTATCGACACATTAGATTTTTGACTAGTCATGTGATACCTCCTGAAAATGTGATAAAAATATTATATAATCTTATCTATCAGCTGTCTAATAAAAGTTGAAAAAAAGAGCTTTTTCTTGCTGTCTTTGTCTGAAAATGTTACCCTATAGAAAATTGGAACGGAGGATGATGTTTTATGAACATAAAGGTAAACAACATAAATCTGTATTATGAAGTGATTGGAAAGGGAGCTCCCCTTGTTATGGTACATGGCAATGGGG
Source organism: Lachnospiraceae bacterium (assembly GCA_022766905.1). Classification (GTDB taxonomy): domain Bacteria; phylum Bacillota; class Clostridia; order Lachnospirales; family Lachnospiraceae; genus SIG292. The sequence goes on along the minus strand of JALEPU010000051.1, from coordinate 76 downwards.
AAACTCATGAAATTTTCGATCAGGCGGTAAGCCTTCTGTCAAAACATTTTACCTGTTATCTTCCTGACAGCAGGGG
>JALEPU010000033.1 GCA_022766905.1 Lachnospiraceae bacterium | reverse complement strand
GGAAATTATTAATGAACAAATGGTAAAATAGGCATTGGTCAAGCGTGAGCCTGATTCTAATAAAGGCACCTTTGGCAGTTTGCTTGAAATCTGCGGCAGCTATTCTATGGCAGGTGCGGCAATTATGGCAGGCAAGGGCGCGTTAAGATGCGGAATAGGTCTTTTGAAAATGGCTGTACCGAAAAGCATTTATCCCATTACAGCGTCAGCAATTTTTGAGAGCGTTTTTTATCCTGTGGAGGAAAATGAAAACGGCTGCTTTGATAAAAGTCAAACTCCTTTTCTCTTGAAAAAAGCGGAGGAGTCACGGGCAGTTTTGATTGGCTGCGGTATGCAGAATAACGCAGATACTGCTTTTGTAGTTAATTCTTTTTTAGAAAGATGCAGTGTGCCTGTGGTGCTTGACGCCGACGCATTAAACGCTGTTTCACAGAATAGGGACGTTTTAAAAACTGCAAAGTCTGATGTGATTTTAACGCCTCATCCCGGAGAAATGGCAAGGCTTTCAAATCTGACCGTAAAACAGGTGCAGAAAAACAGGGAAGAGCTTGCAAAGAGCTTTGCCAAGGAATACGGAGTGTATCTTGTGCTGAAAGGTGCCGATACCGTTGTTGCCGCACCTGACGGAAGAGCCTGTGTTAATCATACGGGCAATCCGGGGATGTCAACAGGAGGAAGCGGAGATGTGCTTGCAGGAATGATTTCCTCTTTGCTTGCGCAAAATCCAAAGCTCCCCTTTGAGTGCGCTTGCGCAGGGGTTTATCTTCACGGACTTTCTGGAGATATTGCAAGGGATAAGCTGGGGGAGATTTCAATGCTTCCCACAGATTTAATTGAGTGTATTCCCACCGCATTTAAAAAGTGTAATTTATAAATTATTTAGGACATATAAATTTAAAAAGGGGGCTTTCTATGAAAAAGCTTTTTACTTTAAATTTGTGTGTCTTATTTATTTTGCCTTTTGTTTTGCTAATGTCTTCCTGTGAAGAGCCGCAGCCGAAAGCACCGGTAACAGACTTTTCGGCTGAGCTTACGGTAAAATATAACAATATGAATATTTGCGGTGAGTTTTCAAATACACGTCAGGGTGTGATGACCTTTTCCGTAACTTCACCCGAAACAATAAAAGATGTAAAATACAGCTATAAAAGCGGAGAGCTTAATATGTCCTTAGACGGACTTGAGTGCATTGTTTCACCGGAGTATTTGCCGGAATCTAATTTTGTTAATTGCATTTACGAATGTATGACTCTTTTAAAGGATGAAAATAACTATACATATAAAACCCGGGAAAATGATAATGCGATTTTTAATGCAAAAGCAGGGAAGGAGTACACTGTTTATACACAAAAGGATACAGGTGTGATTTCAAAAATTGAAACCGAATTAATAGTTGCGGAGTTTTCCAATCAGAAAAGCTTTCAGGATTAGTCTTAAAAGTTTTATTATTCACGTTTTTTGAAAAATTCAAATAATATGTAACAGGCTGAATAAGAAAAAAATATGTGGCAAAAATATTATTAAAGAATTTTAACTCTATGGAGCGTGAATAAATTGACCGTAAAACGTGGAGATATTTATTATGCCGACTTAAGTCCTGTGGTCGGTTCGGAACAGGGCGGAGTAAGACCTGTTTTAATTATTCAAAACGATGCAGGCAATAAGCATAGTCCAACCGTAATCTGTGCAGCGATTACCAGCAAGATGAATAAGGCAAAACTTCCGACTCATGTGGAATTAAGTGCCATGGACTATAGCATTTCAAGAGATTCTGTGATATTATTAGAGCAGGTTCGTACCATAGATAAACGCAGATTAAAAGAGAAGGTATGTCATCTGGATGAGAAAGTGTTGAGAAAGGTAGATCAGGCCTTACGAGTCAGCTTTAGTCTGGATACATAGATGAAGCAAGAACAAAAGGAGAGAAAGTAATGGAAGGAGACGGGAGCTTATCCCTACAGTGGATATTACTCGCAGTCATAATTGTATTAGCAGTCGCAGCAGCTTTTTTTGCCTGGCTTTGGTATCAGGAAAGAAAAAGCAAATCATTATTGATGAAAGATCGGGAATCAAAGATCTGGGAGCCCAAATCAGGGAAAAAGGATGATGACGAAGAAGAGAATGAATACGAAGAAGAGATTCTCAATATTATTGACGAAGGACATAAGCAGGGAGCTATTATGGCAGATGAGGCTTTGATGATTTCCAATATTTTTGAATTTGGAGATAAAGAAGCCAGAGATATTATGCGATTTCGAAAAAAGATTGTCAGCGTAGATGTGTCTACACCACTTAAGGAAGTAATTCCATTTATGTTGGATCAGGTTTATTCTCGTTTTCCGGTCTGTGAGGAAGAAGACATTGACAATATTGTCGGTGTTGTTCATATCAAAGATGTATTTAAGGCATACTGGGAGAATCCGGAAACCAGCCTCGCTGAGATTGTCAGTGATCCATTTTATGTGCATTCTACCAAGGAAGTCAGCGATTTATTTAAGGAGATGCAGTCAGAAAAGATACATATGGCTATCGTTATCGATGAGTATGGTCAGACAGAAGGCCTTGTATGTATGGAAGATATTCTGGAAATTATCGTTGGGAAGATTATGGATGAGTATGATGTGGAAGAGCATGAGATCATCAATCTGAATAAGAAAGGGGATTATCTGGTTCAGGGTATGACCCGGTTAGACGAGATTGAAGATTTGCTTTCGATTCAGTTCCCGGATGAGGATATTGAAACACTGAATGGATTTTTGGTCAATCAGATCGGACGTCTTCCGGTAGATAATGAAGAAATCTCTGTTATCTATGAAGGTTATGAGTTTAAAGCCATTGATATTTTCGATCATGTGTTCCGACAGATCAAGATTACAAAGGCAAAAGATCAGGAAGAAGAATAACAAGTAAATAAGATATAACCAGAAGGCATATCACTATAACAAAAAGTGATATGCCTTTTGTCACTCTGCCGTAAAAAAGTGTTGTTTCCTGTTAGAAAATGTGTTAGTATCACAAACAATATGGAAAAATCGGTTGAGGAGGACAAGCGTTATGAGTGATACAATAGAGATCAGATGGCATGGTCGGGGTGGCCAGGGAGCAAAAACAGCAGCACTGCTTTTAGCAGATGTGGCATTTAACACAGGAAAGTGCGTGCAGGGATTTCCGGAATATGGCCCGGAACGAATGGGTGCACCGATTACAGCCTATAACAGAATCAGTGATACCACAATGCAACAGGATGTCTCGAAGTATCCTCTTTCATGTATCCATATACGGCCTGGAAAGATTATTTTATTCATAATGCTTTCGAAAATGCCGGGGCAACTGCTTCCGGTGTGGAGTCCGCTTACCGGGTATTAAAGAAAAAAGGAAAGTTAAAAAAAGAACATAAGATGATTGCTTTTGGCGGTGACGGGGGAACCTATGACATAGGATTTCAGTCTTTATCCGGAGCCATGGAAAGAAATCATGACATGGTTTACGTTTGTTATGATAATGAAGCTTATATGAATACAGGAATCCAGAGATCCTCTGCTACTCCGATGTATGCAGACACGACCACAACTCCGGTAGGTTCCTGTTCCGATGGAAAACCGCAAAGCAGAAAAAGCAATCTATACTCCGGGAGCTGCCTTTTTAAATGTCATGGCACCATGTCCAAGAGGATGGAGATATAACACCCCGGATATCATAAAGATCTGTAATGCAGCAGTTGACACCTGTTTCTGGCCATTATTTGAAGTTATTGATGGCAAATGGATTTTAAATTATGAACCAAAGAAAAAACTTCCAATCGAAGACTTCTTAAAACCACAGGGCAGATTTAAACACCTATTCCAGAAAGAAAACGAAGAAAAAATCGCCCAGATACAGGCTGAAGTCGACAGACGTTGGGAAGACCTTCTTTATAAGTGTAATAAGTAAAAAAATATATTTACAATAATTGTTGTTTAAACGAACTTAGAGAAAAACAAAGAGTGGAAAAACACTTCATCTTTTAAGAAAAATAAAAAGAACTCTCTTTCAGAAATATGATTTTCAAACCATTTCGCTAACTCGTCTTACGGCTCAAACAAGCGCAAATGGTCTGACATAATCTGAAAGAGAGTTCTTTATTTTTTACAAAAGATTCAGATGCTTTTCCACTCTTTGTTTTTTTAAGTTTCGTTGGAAACAACAGCTTTTGTAAAAATTATTTTTTTAATATTCCGCTTTTAGAGATAGCATCCACAACTTCTCTCATCTTATCTGCCGGAAGTACTAAGGCCATTCGAACGTAGCCTTCTCCAAGGGAGCCGAAACTGCTTCCTGGTACGACGATGACACCGGATTTTTCCATGAGTTCCATCACGAATTCTTCTGAATTGGTGTATCCCTCCGGAAGTGGAGCCCAGGTGAACATGGTTCCTTCACTGTCCGGAACATTCCAGCCGATTTCCCGAAGACCGCCGCAAAGGGCATCTCTTCTCGCCTGATATTCTTTACAGTTAGCAATTACGTCATCATCCGGCCCGGTAAGAGCAGCGATTGCTCCATATTGAACCGGCTTAAAAAGGCCATAGTCAATCTGAGAACGGACTTTTCTGAAATTCTTCACGATATCCTGGTTTCCGACCAGAAAAGATACCCTGGCTCCTGTATAATTAAAAGATTTGGAAAGAGAATAAAATTCTACGCCAATGTCTTTTGCACCTTCAAACGCAAGAAAAGACTTTCCAACCTTTCCGTCATAGATGATATCGGAATAAGCATTGTCGTGAATGATTAAAATATGATACTTCTTTGCAAAAGCAATTAATTCTTCATAAAAACGATCCGGTGCTGTGACGCAGACCGGATTTGCCGGATAGGAAACCACCATAACCTTTGCATTCTTTGCTGTCTCTTCCGGGATAGCAGATAAGTCCGGAAGAAAATGATGTTCTGGAAGAAGAGGATATTCTACCAGATTTGCATCACACAGAAAAGGTCCGATGGAAAAAATCGGATATCCCGGGTTTGGAACTAAAACCATATCGCCCGGATTGATCAAAGGAAGGCAGATATGAGCCATTCCTTCCTGAGAACCATATACAGACATGACCTCATCTCGTGTAAGGGAAACTCCATAGCGGGTCTGATAGCGGCTGATGACCGCATCTAAAAGTTCCGGCATATCTTCCAGAGCATATTTGTAGTTTTCCGGATCTTTTGCAGCCTTTGATACTGCCTCCATGACATGGGCGGAAGGCTTAAAATCCGGTGTTCCTACAGAAAGGTTATAGATTTTTTTCCCTTTTTTCTGAAGCTCTTTCTGCTTTTCTAAAAGCTGATTAAAGATTCCTACGGAAAAATAATCCAGTTTCTCTGAAAATGTATAATCCATGTTTTCACCTACTCATCCCAGTTGTGATAAACATTCTGCACGTCATCATCATCATCTAACATATCTAATGTTTTCTGAAGGCTCTTGATGGCATCTTCGTCGGTAAGGGTAACATAATTTTGAGGAATCATCGTTACTTCTGCGGAAGCCATTGGGATTCCCTCTTTTTCCAGCGCTTCACGAACGTCGGAAAAGTCATCCGGATCTGTGATTACTTCAAAACTGTCTTCTTCTTCGGAAAAATCTTCAGCACCTGCATCTAAAGCCATCATCATCAGCTCATCTGCATCCATCTCACATTCTTCTTTATCAATGATAATCTGACCTTTTTTGTCAAACATGTAAGATACACAGCCGGTTGTACCCATGTTGCCGTTCCCTTTTGTAAAAGCGCTTCTTACATTGGCAGCAGTACGGTTTTTGTTATCGGTCAGAGCATCAACGATAATTGCAATACCGCTTGGACCGTATCCTTCATAAGTAATATATTCGTAGTTTACAGAACCGGCATCACCGGCTGCTTTTTTAATACCACGATCGATGGTATCGTTTGGCATGTTGTTCGCTTTTGCTTTGGCAATGACATCACGAAGACGGGAGTTATTCGCTGGGTCCGGACCGCCTTCTTTTACAGCAACGGCAATTTCACGACCGATTACAGTGAAAATTTTCCCTTTCTTCGCATCATTTTTTTCTTTTTTATGTTTAATATTAGCAAATTTAGAATGTCCTGACATGTTTTATCCATCCTTTCTTTCGTTAGACATACTACGCTTTATCTTAACACTCTTCGAAAATGCCGTCAAGGCAGAAAATGGGGATTTTCAGCCGGGGAAGAGAAAGCCGGGAAAATGATTTTTGCATGAAAAGCCTTTGGTATTTTCTCATGGAAAGGATTTGGCTGTGTTCACAAAATTGTCAGAAAGAAGAAATGCAGATTACTTGAATCAATAAGCTTCCTGTGTTATACTACACTCCAATGAAAAGAAAATTAATTTTCATGATTTTTGGTCATAATAGAAGAGGAGATGGTAATATGTATTATCCTATGGGTTTTTATTTTGATCCGACCTATGTGCTGGTCATTATCGGTGCAGTGATTTGTATGATTGCGTCGGGTCGGGTGAATTCGACTTATCATAAATATCAAAGAGTCAGAAGCCGTTCCGGTATGACCGGAGCACAGGCAGCGGAGCAGATTCTTCATGCTTCCGGTATTTATGATGTGAGAATCGAGCATATTTCAGGAAATCTGACCGATCACTATGATCCAAGAAGCAGGGTGCTTCGTCTTTCTGATACGGTCTATGGTTCTAATTCTGTGGCAGCAATCGGAGTAGCAGCCCATGAATGTGGTCATGCCGTTCAGGATCAGGTTGGTTATGTGCCCTTAAGACTGAGAGGTGCCTTTGTTCCGGTTGCCAATTTTGGTTCTAAGGCAGCCTGGCCGCTGATTATTCTCGGACTGATTCTTGGGTGGAACAATACGCTGATTCAGATTGGCATTATTTGTTTCTCCTTTGCAGTGCTGTTTCAGCTGATTACTTTGCCCGTAGAATTTAATGCATCCAGAAGAGCAGTCAATATTTTAGGCTCTTCCGGGATTTTACAGGGAGAAGAGATCAAACAAACAAAGAAGGTTTTATCTGCAGCTGCTCTGACTTACGTGGCAAGTGCCGCATCCGGTATTCTGTCTTTATTAAGACTGGTTCTTTTGTTTGGACGAAGAGACGATTAAGGACAGGTAGAAACAGATGGAGATTACAATTATTTGTGTCGGAAAAATCAAAGAATCTTAT
>JALEPU010000011.1 GCA_022766905.1 Lachnospiraceae bacterium | reverse complement strand
AAACAGCAGGACATTTTTGTCATCATTGATGAGACCTATGTAGAATTTGCCCCTAATATGGAAGAAATTACAGCGATTCCTCTTACCAACTACTATAATAATGTAGCAATTCTGCGTGGAATTTCCAAGTTCTTTGCCTCCCCGGGACTTCGCCTTGGCTATGCCATCTGCGGCAATCAGGATTTTATCCGGGAGATGAATAAAAAGAAAAATCCCTGGACCATTAATTCTCTGGCTGCGATTGCCGGTGAAATCATGTTCAAGGATTCTGACTACATCAATGCAACAAAGGATTTAATTTTCTCAGAACGGGAACGAATTGTAGGGATTTTATCTCAATGGAAATCGGTCAAGATTTATGAACCTTTGGCCAATTTCATTCTGGTTCGAATTTTAAATCCGGAGGTTTCTTCTGACCGGATGTTTGACCATTGCATCCGTCAGAAAATGATGATTCGGGACTGCTCCACCTTCCCATTCCTGAACCATGAATACATTCGTTTTTGTTTTATGAATCCGGATGACAACAACAAATTGCTTGCTGCCATGGCCGATTTACTGGGAGAAACAATTTCCTGATAAAATGAATTCTTTATAAAAAAAGCTGTACCCGAAAGTTCCATGTGATACGTTCGGATACAGCTTTTCTATTATGTTAACCGTTATACAATTCTTCGAATGGAAGCAATCTTTCGATAGGCTGCATTGGTAGAAATCTTAATTCCTGTCTTTGCAGAGCTTGCATGAATGATCTTATTACTTCCCATATAAATCGCTACATGTCCATAATAGCAAATCAGGTCTCCTGCCTTTGCTTTTTTCAGACTGCTTACCTTTGTCCCTGCACTTCTCTGAGATGCAGAAGTTCGCGGAAGACTATAACCAAAATGCTTAAAGACACTTTGGGTAAATCCGGAGCAATCCGCACCTTTCGTCAGACTGGTTCCTCCCCACTTGTATGGATTCCCCACAAATTTCTTCGCATATGCAACAATTGCGCTTCCTGTCGTCTTAGACGGCTTTTTGGTTGACAAATATTTGGTACAAACGTACCGATAATATCCTTTGTATTTTACCTTAGTCCAGTTTCCCTTCGTTCCGTAACAGGTTACTTTCGTTCCCTTCTTATAACTTCCAACCTTTGTTCCACTGGAAGATGGGGTCTTCCGGATGCTTAGCGTAGAAGCTGTCACATATTTTGTTGTGGCTGCCATCGCATCTTTTGAATCTCCAAAACATAAAAAACAAAAAATGAGACAAGCCATCGTCAAATAACGCAAACTCTTATAAAATGTAATCTTCATTCTTGTTACCTCCTTTGGTGTCTTTCACTTTATGTATCAACCTCTTGTATAGTAACATATAATTTACATCTTGTAAATAGTTTTTATTATATTTGTAACATTTTTGTAATATTTTATTTTGGGAGAATTTCTAAAACAGCGTCAAAAAATGCCTGGCGTAAGTTATTTTTTTGAAAAACAGCTTTGCAAAGGTGCACAGATGTAACGCACAAACGGGACAAATCTACAACATATAATATGCTGTAGATTTGCCCCGTCTGCGTTTATTTCCATCTGTCTATAGACAGATTACACCTTTCCCAGAAAATCTTATTTGCCTTCAAACCCACGATAAATAATATCATCTCTTCCTGGTCCATTGGAAATCAGACGAATCGGATATCCAATCTTTTCTTCCACAAATTCAATGTATTTACGGCAATTTTCCGGAAGGTTTTCATACTTCTTTATACCTCTGATATCACATTTCCAGCCCGGAAGTACCTCTAAAACCGGTTTCGCTTTCTCTAACTGTGCTGTAGTCGGGAATTCCGTTATCACTTCCCCGTCAATTTCATAGCCAACACAAACCGGAATCTCATCCAAATATCCTAATACATCCAGGACAGTAAAGGCTACATCGGTAGTACCCTGCATTCTGCAACCATATTTGGTTGCAACCAGATCAAGCCAGCCTACTCTTCTTGGGCGGCCTGTTGTTGCTCCATATTCTCCGCCGTCTCCGCCTCTTCTTCTTAATTCTTCAGCTTCCTCGCCAAATAACTCACTAACGAAAGCACCGGCTCCCACTGCACTGGAGTATGCTTTTACAACGGTAATTACTTCTTTGATCTCATACGGTGGAATACCTGCACCGATTGCACCATAGGCAGCCAGAGTAGAAGAAGATGTTACCATTGGATAAATGCCATGATCAGGATCCTTCAGGGAACCTAACTGGCCTTCCAGTAAAAC
>JALEPU010000170.1 GCA_022766905.1 Lachnospiraceae bacterium | reverse complement strand
CATGTGGTGACTTCTTCAGGAACAGATACTTATTCTGCTGTAGCAGCGTCTCTCGGTTCTTTGAAAGGACCAAAGCATGGCGGTGCCAATGTGAAGGTTTCCATGATGTTTGATGATCTTAAGAAGACAGTGAAAAACTGGAAGGATGAAGATGAAGTAAGAGCTTATTTAAAAGCCTTGTTGCACAAAGAAGCCTTTGACAAATCCGGGCTGATTTATGGAATGGGACATGCTGTATATTCGATTTCTGATCCAAGAGCCAATGTATTTAAGTCTTTTGTTATGCAGTTATCAGAAGCAAAAGGTAGAATGGATGAATTCAATTTGTATTCTATGGTAGAGAGACTGGCTCCTCAGGTGATTGCTGAGGAACGAAAGATGCATAAAGGAATCAGTGCTAATGTAGATTTTTACAGTGGATTTGTGTATAGTATGCTGGATCTTCCACTGGAACTTTATACACCACTTTTTGCGATTGCAAGAATTGCCGGATGGAGTGCTCATAGAATAGAAGAATTAATTAATTCCTCCAGAATCATACGTCCGGCTTATAAGGCAGTTGCAAAAAAACAGCCGTATGTCCCTTTGAATTTACGTAATGAATGATAGACTGCAAGGGTTATGAATGCCGGTTGCAACGAAAAAATCGGAAATTATATGGATACCCTATTTGTATAATAATAAAAATGGGAAAAGGAGAATTGTTTCGAAAAGAACGATCCTCCTTTTTCTTTCATTTTTAGACTTCTTTTTATTCAAATTTTGCCATGAAAATTCCCGGGGAAAAAGCTTGTCAAGAAAACGGTGAATTGTTATAATAATCTCTGTATGTAAAGAAAACAAAGAAAGAAGGCAACATGGAGGGAAAAACATGTTTCACATGATAGATTTTGATCAGATTGATTTGCTGGCTCCTGTCCCGAATGGAGAGCCAATGCGCCAGTATTATTTTATGAAGCTGTTAAAAAACTGGGTCAGCAAAAGAGAAGAGGAGCTTGGACGAAAGCTTACGTATCAGTGCCGTACCTTTGGATGCCAGATGAATGCAAAGGACTCTGAAAAATTTGCAGGAATGTTGGAAGAGATGGGATTTGTAAGCAGTGAAGAGGATGTGGTAGATATTGTTGTGTATAACACCTGTACTGTAAGAGAAAATGCGAATCAGAGAGTTTACGGGCATCTGGGTAATTTAAAGACATTGAAAAAGAAACACCCGGATATGATGATTGCCATGTGCGGATGTATGATGCAGGAACCGGATGTGGTGGAAAAGTTAAAAAAGAGTTATCCCTTTATTGATATTATTTTTGGAACCCACAATATTTTTCAGTTTCCGGAACTGATTCAGAAAAGAATTGAAAAAGGAAGTATGGTAGTAGATATCTGGGATGGAACAGATATGATTGTTGAAAATCTTCCAAGTGAACGGAAATATAAGTTTAAAAGCGGGGTAAATATTACTTACGGATGTAACAATTTCTGCAGTTATTGCATTGTACCTTATGTGAGGGGAAGAGAACGCAGCAGAAATCCGGAAGACATTTTAAAAGAGATTGAAGACCTGGCAAAAGACGGTGTCGTAGAGGTTATGCTGCTTGGGCAAAACGTGAATTCTTATGGAAAAACATTGGAGCACCCAATCAGTTTTGCAGAGCTTTTAAAAGAAGTAGAAAAGATCGATGGAATTGAACGAATTCGTTTTATGACTTCTCATCCGAAGGATTTGTCACCGGAATTAATTGAAGTTATGGCAAATTCAAAGAAAATCTGTCGTCATTTCCATCTGCCTCTTCAGTCCGGAAGCAGCAGAGTATTAAAAGAGATGAACCGCCGATATACAAAGGAGCGTTATCTGGAATTAGTAGAAAATCTCAGAGAAGCAATGCCGGATATTTCCCTGACCACTGATATTATTGTTGGCTTTCCGGGAGAAACGGAAGAAGATTTTCAGGAAACGCTGGATGTGGTGGAAAAAGCCCGGTTTGACAGCGCCTATACTTTTATTTATTCAAAGAGAACCGGAACCCCGGCGGCAACCATGGAAAATCAGGTTCCGGAGGATGTGGTAAAAGATCGTTTTAACCGACTTTTAAAACTGGTCGGACAGACCTCAAAAGAACAGACAAACCGAATGGAAGGAATGACCCTGCCTGTTCTTGTAGAAGAAGTAAATCGACAGCTTCCTGATTATGTGACAGGAAGACTGGAATATAACACAGTAGTTCATTTCCCTGGAGACGCCTCCTTAATTGGGAAAATCGTCAATGTACATTTAACAAAAGCGAAAGGCTTTTATTATATGGGCGAAATGGAAGGATAAAAAAATGACAAAACTGACTCCAATGATGAAACAGTATTTTGAAATCAAAGATCAGTACAAGGATTGTATTTTGTTTTACCGCCTTGGAGACTTTTATGAAATGTTTTATGAAGATGCGAAAATAGCATCCAAAGAACTGGAAATCACTTTAACAGGAAAAAACTGCGGACAGGAAGAGCGAGCTCCCATGTGCGGAGTCCCTTATCATGCCTGCGAACTCTATTTGAATAAACTCATCGAAAAAGGATATAAGGTAGCCATTTGCGAACAGGTAGAAGATCCGGCAGTTGCCAAGGGAATTGTAAAAAGAGAAGTAATCCGGATTGTAACGCCGGGTACCAACATTTCTCTGCAAAGTCTGGAAGAATCCAGAAATAATTATATCATGAGTGTTTTTTACGAAGAAAATGGCATTGGAGCTGCTTTTTGCGATGTGACGACAGGTGAGTTTAAAGCTACTCAGATGAAAACCTTAAATGAACTGATGGATGAAATCAACAAGTTTTCTCCGGTTGAAATAATTTGCAATGAGGCATTTTTAATTTCCGGAATCGATCTTTCTTTTCTCAAAGACAAGATGGGAGCTATTGTCTATAATATAGAAAGTTATCATTTTGCGGAAGATTCCTGTGAAGAGATCATCAAACGCCAGTATCATCTCGGAAATATACAAGGACTTGGATTAAGTGACTATCCATATGGCATGATTGCCAGTGGGGCACTGCTTTCCTATCTTCATGAAACTCAGAAAAATTCATTAAATCATCTTCTTCCTATTGTTCCATATAGTAACAAAGGTTTTATGATGATAGACAGTTCTACAAGGAGAAATCTGGAACTTTGTGAGACGATGAGGGAGAAAAATAAAAAAGGTTCCCTTCTATGGGTTCTGGATAAAACAAAGACGGCAATGGGAGGAAGAAAGCTCCGAAGTTTTGTAGAACAGCCTCTGGTGGATTCGGTTCAGATCGAGGAACGATATGATGCTGTGGAAGCTTTGAAAAATAACATGATTACCAGAGAGGAACTTCGAGAATATCTCCATCCAATTTATGATCTGGAACGGTTGACTACAAAAATCAGTTACCGGTCGGCAAATCCAAGGGATTTGATTTCTTTTAAAACTTCTGTGGCATTGCTTCCGCCGATAAAAACATTGCTGTCAGAGTTTGAAGATGGCATTTTACATCGTTTGTATGAAGATCTGGATGAACTTACCGATCTATATGAACTGTTGGAAGAATCCATTGTGGAAGATCCGCCGATTCCGATAAAAGAGGGCGGTATCATGAAAGAAGGGTATTGTTCTGATCTGGATCTTTTGAGAAAGGCAAAAACGGAAGGAAAAGTCTGGCTTGCCAATCTGGAAGAACGGGAAAGAGAAAAAACCGGAATAAAGAATCTGAAAGTTAAATATAACAAAGTATTTGGATATTATCTGGAAGTAACAAAATCCTATCAGTCACTGGTTCCGGACTACTATATCCGGAAACAGACGCTAGCCAATGCTGAACGATATACGACGGAAGAATTGGATGAGATCGCCGGTAAAGTACTGGGAGCAGAAGATAAAATGGTTGCTTTAGAATATGAGCTTTTTGTAGATATCAGGGAAAAACTGGCTGCTCAGATGCATCGGGTTCAAAAGACGGCTCATGTGATTGCAGTTTTGGATGCATTTTGTTCCCTTGCTTTAGTAGCGGAACAAAATAATTATGTCCGCCCGGTATTAAATAACAGGGGAATTATTGATATCAAAAACGGACGCCACCCGGTGGTAGAAAAAATGATTTCCAATGACATGTTTGTTGCCAACGATGTGTATCTGGACAACAAAGACCATCGGGTTTCTATTATTACAGGACCTAATATGGCAGGAAAATCAACCTATATGAGACAAACAGCGCTGATTGTTCTCATGGCGCAGATGGGTTCATTTGTACCGGCAAAAAGAGCGGCAATCGGTGTAGTGGATCGGATTTTTACCAGAGTTGGAGCCTCCGATGATTTAGCTTCCGGTCAGAGTACCTTTATGGTTGAAATGAGTGAGGTTGCCAATATTCTTCGAAATGCGACAAAAAACAGTCTGATTATTCTGGATGAGATTGGAAGAGGAACCAGTACCTTTGACGGACTTTCTATTGCCTGGGCAGTGGTAGAATATATCAGTGATGCCCGTTATCTTGGGGCTAAAACCTTGTTTGCCACTCACTATCATGAACTGACAGAACTGGAAGGAAAGCTATCAAATGTAAATAATTACTGTATTGCTGTGAAGGAACAGGGAGACGATATTGTATTTCTTCGCAAAATCGTAAAAGGCGGTGCCGATAAAAGTTATGGCGTTCAGGTGGCAAAACTGGCTGGTGTTCCGGACGTTGTCATTGAACGTGCCAAGGAAATCGTCAGAGAATTAAGTGAAAATGATATTAGCGGGAAAGCCAGAGATATTGATGTGGACCCGAAAATCGGAGAATCCCAGCCGATTCAGATGTCCTTTTTTGACCAGCTGTCCTGTCCGCCGGAAAATCCGGTAGTGGAAGAATTGAAAAATCTGGATTTATCCAGAACTACGCCAATTGAGGCGTTGAACCTGCTTTATGAATTACAGGAAAAGGCAAAACAAAATGAATAGAGAAAGAAGGGAAATGAGTGAGAAGTATCCAGGTATTAAGTCAGACTACGATCAATCAGATTGCAGCAGGAGAAGTTATTGAGCGTCCGTCTTCTGTCGTGAAAGAACTGATAGAAAATGCCATTGATGCCAAGGCATCTGCGATTACGGTCGAAACGAAAGAGGGCGGAATTGATTTTATACGAATTACGGACAATGGAACCGGAATTGAAAAAGAAGACGTAAAAACTGCTTTTTTACGACATGCAACCAGTAAAATCCGTACGACACAGGATCTTCTCACAGTAGGTTCCCTTGGATTTCGGGGCGAAGCTCTTGCCAGTATTGCTTCTGTTGCCAAGGTAGAAGTGATTACAAAAACAGCAGAACCAATGACAGGAGTTCGTTATGTAATCGAAGGTGGAGAGGAAACTTCCTGGGAGGAAGTAGGATGTCCGGAAGGAACAACATTTTTGATTCGCAACCTGTTTTATAATACACCGGCTAGAAGAAAGTTTTTAAAATCCAGAATGACAGAAGCTGGTTATATCAGTGCAATGATGGAAAAAATCGCATTGAGTCATCCGGAAGTAGCGTTTAAACTGATCCATGAAAACAAAACAGTTCTTTCTACTTCCGGGAATGGAAGGTTAAAAGACGTGATCTATCAGATTTACGGGAAAGATATTGCCATGAACCTGCTTCCTGTGGAAGTTTTGGGAGATGCTTTTTCCATAGATGGTTATGTGGGAAAGCCTGTGATTTCCAGAGGAAACAGAAATTTAGAGCATTACTTTGTAAATGGAAGATATATTCGTAATACCATTATTACGAAAGCAATCGAAGATAGTTACAGAACTTATCAGATGGTGCACAAGTTTCCTTTTACAGCTTTAAATCTTACCATTGAACCGGAATTTATGGATGTCAATGTGCATCCGGCTAAAATGGAAGTGCGATTTAAAAATGGAGAAGAAATCTTTTCTGCTTTCTTACAGGGGGTAAAAGAAGCGCTTGGAAAAAGCCAGTTGATTCCGAAGGTGTCATTGACGAAGGAAAGACCAAAGAAAGAGAGTTCGGTGTTAAGAACCAGAGGGGCAGAGCCTTTTGAAGAAAAAAGAATGGTAAACAGACCGGTAAAACCAATGGAAGAAATGCTGAAGGAAGAAAGCAAGTATGAAGTTGACCGGTTATTTCCGGAAAGAACAGCAAAAATACCAGAAATAAAAGAATTACCAGAGGTAACGCAAGAAAATCAGAAAGAACCGGTGAAAACAGAGAAAACTTTGAAGGAATCGGTAAAAATCGAGGAGCACCATAAAAAACCGGAGAAAAGAGAAGAGCAGTTGAAGGAAGCTTCCAAAATGGAATCACCTGTGCAGCTTTCTTTTCTGGAAGAGGATATTCATACAAAGGATACCCGGCAGGATTTTACGATTATTGGACAGCTTTTTGATACCTACTGGCTGATGCAAAAGGATGACCAGTTTTTAATCATGGATCAGCATGCTGCCCATGAAAAAGTTCTCTTTGAAAAACTGATGAAAGCCTATCAGAATCAGGATATTTATGAACAGCAGCTGATGCCTCCGGTTATCTTATCTCTGAATCTGAAGGAACAGGATTTTGTAAAAAACTACGAAAAGATGTTAAAAGGGTTTGGTTTTACTCTGGAAGAATTTGGCCCGGATGCTTACTGTCTCCGTACGGTTCCGTCGAATTTGTTTGGGATGGATGCTCAGGCATTTTTTCAGGAACTGTTGGATGGAATGGAAGAAGAGGCCGGCCGGGTAAACCTGGATATGGCGGTAGACAAAATTGCGACGATGGCATGTAAAACCGCCATAAAAGCGAACCAGAAAATATCGATGGAGGAAGCAGAGGCACTTCTTTTAGAGTGTGAAAAACTGGAAAATCCGTATACCTGTCCTCATGGAAGGCCGATTTTAATCTCCATGACAAAAAAAGAAATAGAAAAAAAGTTTAATCGAATCAAGTAAGTCCCCCACTTTAAATGTGTAAATCATTAAGTGGTGGGTAGGGACTTACTTGTATCAGGTGGGGTGTAAGCCCCACCTGATACACTGCGAAGCAGTTATTCGGTTATGAGCAAGTAGCGAAGCGGATTGCGAATATCTGCTTGTCATGAATTGTTTAGAAGGGAAAATAGAATGAAACGACCATTAATTATTATGACCGGTCCAACTGCAGTGGGAAAAACCCATTTGTCAATTGCTCTTGCCAAAGCAGTAAGCGGGGAAATCA
Organism: Lachnospiraceae bacterium; assembly: GCA_022766905.1. Taxonomy (GTDB): domain Bacteria; phylum Bacillota; class Clostridia; order Lachnospirales; family Lachnospiraceae; genus SIG292. The sequence goes on along the minus strand of JALEPU010000170.1, from coordinate 21,342 downwards.
TCAGTGCAGATTCTATGCAGGTCTATCAGCACATGGACATTGGAACAGCAAAAATCCGCCCTGAAGAAATGGACGGTGTTCCCCACCATCTGGTCGATGTACTGTCACCGAAAGAAGAATTTAATATTGTACGTTTTCAACAAATGGCAAAAGAAGCAATGGAAGGGATATATGAGAGAGGAAACATCCCGATTCTGGTTGGCGGAACCGGGTTTTATATCCAGGCAGTTCTTTATGATATTGACTTTACAAGCACCTGCGAAGATAAAAAATATCGGGAAGAACTGACCACATTTGCAAAAGAACAGGGAGAAGAAGCACTCCATGACCTTTTAAAAGAAAAAGATCCCAAAGCAGCCTGTGCCATTCACCCCCACAATGTGAAAAAGGTGATTCGAGCCCTGGAATTTTACAAAAGTACAGGAACACCTATTTCAGCCCATAATGAAGAACAGCAAAAAAAAGAATCACCTTATCGTTTTCTTTACCTGGTGTTGAATCAGGACCGGGAGATTCTTTATGAAAGAATTGAAAAAAGAATTGACCAGATGCTGGAGGAAGGACTGGTTGAGGAAGTAAAACAGTTGAAGGAACAGGGGTGCCAAAAAGAAATGGTATCCATGAAAGGGCTTGGCTATAAGGAAATTCTTTCCTATCTGGACGGAGAAATGAGTCTTACAGAGGCAGTTGCTGTTTTAAAACGGGATACCAGACATTTTGCCAAAAGACAGCTGACCTGGTTCCGAAGAGAAAAAGAACCGGTCTGGATTGACAAAGGAGATTTTACAGACGAAGAGCAGATTTTAGAATACATGTTAGAGTTACTGAGAAAGAAGGAAATCATATGACATTAAAAGAATATTATCAGACCCTTGGAATTTCACCCGGGGTTTATGATTTTGCAATTGAGATAGAAGAGGGACTGAAAGAAAGGTTCAAGGCTATTGATCAGGTAACAGAATTAAATCAGATGAAAGTATTATGGGCTATGCAGAAAAATAAACTGGCAGAGGCTCATTTTACGGCAACGACCGGATATGGATACAATGATCTGGGAAGAGAAACACTGGAAAAAGTATATGCAGATATTTTTAAGACGGAAGATGCTCTGGTAAGACCGCAGATTACCTGTGGAACCCATGCACTGGCAGTTGCCTTGTCTTCGAATTTAAGACCTGGAGATGAACTCCTTTCTCCGGTAGGAAAACCTTATGATACGCTGGAAGAGGTAATCGGAATCCGGCCTTCCAAAGGATCTTTAAAAGAATACGGGGTGTCCTATCGCCAGGTAGATCTTTTGCCGGACGGAGGCTTTGATTTTGATGGAATTAAAAAGGCAATCAATGAAAAAACAAAACTGGTTACCATTCAAAGATCCAAAGGATATGCAACCAGACCTACTTTGTCAGTGGAAAGAATCGGAGAATTGATTTCTTTTGTAAAATCGATTAAGCCGGATGTAATCTGCATGGTAGATAACTGTTACGGTGAATTTGTAGAGGAAAAAGAGCCTTCAGAAGTAGGAGCAGATATGGTAGTCGGTTCGTTAATTAAAAATCCGGGAGGCGGCCTTGCACCGGTGGGCGGCTATATCTGCGGAACGAAAGAATGTATTGAAAATGCTGCATATCGGCTGACTTCACCGGGCCTGGGAAAAGAAGTTGGAGCTTCTTTAGGACTGAATGACAAATTGTTTCAAGGGCTGTTCTTAGCTCCCTGTGTAGTAAACAGTGCATTAAAAGGAGCTATTTTAGCGGCAAATATTTATGAAAAACTGGGCTTTCCTGTGATTCCAAACGGAACGGAATCCAGACACGATATTATTCAGGCGGTAGAGCTTGGAAAACCGGAATTATTGATTGCATTTTGTGAAGGTATTCAGGCCGCCGCACCGGTAGACAGCTATGTCCGTCCCGAACCATGGGCTATGCCGGGGTATGACAGTGATGTCATTATGGCAGCGGGAGCTTTTGTATCCGGTTCTTCCATTGAATTAAGTGCAGACGGTCCTTTAAAAGAGCCTTATGCCGTTTATTTTCAGGGGGGACTTACTTACCCTCATGTGAAATTTGGCATTATGATGTCTTTACAAAAAATCGTGGAAAAAGGATTGATTCCATGGGAAAAATAGTAGTGGTTTACTTCACAGAATTTTAAGGAAACCTTAGGGGTTAAAAACTATACAAACGGTTGTTTCTATGTTAAGATTAAAAATAATGGTCAATTATGGTTTGGCTGTGGCCGAAAGTGTCTTTTTTGTACCTGGAGAGTGGGAAAGGACAGGATATGAACCAAAAAGAAACCATGAAAAATATGCCAAAATCAGAGAGGCCTTATGAAAAGTGTATGGAACAAGGCCCTCAGGTTCTGTCTGATGCAGAGCTTCTAGCTGTAATTTTGAAAAACGGAACAAAAGAGTATTCCGCTGTAGAACTTGCCAGAAAGGTATTAGGGGCAGATCCTTCTTGTGAAGGACTGCTGGGAATTCATCATTTATCTTTTCAGGAACTTACATCGATCAAAGGAATCGGACAGGTAAAAGCGGTACAAATTTTGTGCCTTTCTGAGATGGCAAAGAGGATGTCCAAATATGAGGCCAGGCAGAAGCTTTCCTTTACTTCACCGGAGTCTATTGCAGATTATTTTATGGAGCAGATGCGTCATTTGAAAAGAGAAGAAGTCAGGATTCTTTTATTTGATGGTAAGCATGGACTGATCGGAGAATCAATGATATCTGTGGGAACCGTTAATTATGCACCATCTTCTCCCAGAGAAGTATATCTGGAAGCTTTAAAGGCACAGGCTGTTTATGTGATTTTAGTTCATAACCATCCTTCCGGAAATCCGACTCCCAGCAGGCAGGATTTCAAGCTTACAAAGCGGATGGAAGAAGCAGGGAACATTCTTGGCATTGAATTATCGGATCATATTATTATTGGAGATCATTCCTATTATAGTTTTCGAGAAGAAGGAATTTTATCATTTGGAGGATAGACATGCGAGGAAAAAAGAATTTCGAGTTAACACCTAAGTCTTTGTTGATTATATTTACTGCACTCTGTGCAATTTTGCTGGGCATCAGTGCGGCAGCAGGAGACAAGCAGACGCCTTTATCCAATATTTCATCTTCCATTATTATGCCGATGCAAAAAGGAATTAACGGAATTGGTAATTGGGTGATAGATAAGTTCAGTGCCTTTGAAAATATCAGAGATCTGCAGGAGGAAAATGAAAAATTAAGCCAGAAAGTCAATGAGTTGACCATGCAGAACAGGACCCTTCAGCAGGATCGCTATGAACTGGATCGGTTAAGGGAGCTGTATCAATTATCTGAGAAATATTCTGACTATCCGACGGTGGGAGCAAGAGTCATTGGAAAAGGAGCCGGAAACTGGTTTCGGGTTTTCCTGATTGATAAAGGGTCCGATGATGGAATCAAGGTAAACATGAACGTCATTGCAGACGGTGCGCTGGTGGGAATTGTGACAGAGACCGGAGATAACTGGTCAAAGGTAAAAACCATTATTGATGATACCAGCAGTGTCAGTGCCATGTTCCTGGAAACACAGGATACCTGTATGGTAAAGGGAAATCAGGAAAGTATTGAAGATGGCTATATCGATGTGGAACACATTTCAAAAGATTCCAAGGTAAAAGAAGGAGCAGAGCTGGTAACGTCCAATATTAGTTCCAAATATCTGGAAGGTATTTCAATTGGTCATGTCAGCGATATTAAACTGGACAATACGAAACTGACAAAGACCGCCAAGGTAACACCGGTTGTAGATTTTAAACATTTACAGGAGGTACTGGTGATTACTGAGTTAAAAGAAGTGCCGGACATTTCCAATGAGTAAAGATAAGGATGAGATACAATGAAACAGATTTTTGCAAGGATTTTGACGTATTTTTTCATATTGGTAGCTGCATTTACAATTCAGACATCTGTTTTTTATTTTTTTCCATTGGCTGATATTACACCGAATATTCTTCTGATTGTGGTAGTTGCAGCCGGACTGATGCGGGGAAGAAAGGCCGGAATCATAGTTGGATTTTTTGCAGGGCTTTTGATGGATATCTTTTTTGGAGAATATCTGGGGGCATATGCGTTTATTTACATGATTTTCGGCTTTGTAAATGGATTTTTCAATCATATGTTTTATGCAGAAGAACCGGTTTTTCCGATTATGATGATTGGAGTCAATGATTTGGTCTACGGGGTAATTATTTATCTTATCTTTTATTTTATGAGAAACAAATGGAATTTCCTGTTTTATGTCAGAAGAATTATTCTTCCTGAAGCTGTCTATACCCTCATAGCAGCACTGGTATTCTACTTTCTTATACTATGGATCGACAATAAATTACGGGCTTATGAGAAAAGGAGTGTATAAAGTATGCTAAAAAGGATGAAAGAAGGATTCCTGGAATTTATTTCAAACCGATTATTTCTATTTCTTCTTGTGACGCTGGTATTGTTTTCGATTCTGGTATGTCGTTTATTTAAACTGCAGATTATTGATGGGGCAGAGCATCTGGAAAACTTTGTATTAAAGTCGAAAAAGACAATTACTACCCAGGGATCCCGGGGAAATATTTATGATACAAACGGAAAACTTCTTGCTTATAATAAGCGGGCTTATACGGTTGTCATTGAAAGCTCTGATAAGATTTCGCAGATGGCAAAAGAAAATAAAACAAGTGAAAATTACGAAAAGAATAAGATGATTTACACTTTAATTCAGGTTCTGGAAAAGAATGGAGACGAGATTGTCAATGAATTTCCGATTGTACTGACCAAAAAGGGAAAGTTTAAATTTACGGTTGAGGGAAATTCTCTGACTCGTTTTTTAAAAGATGTGTATAGTATTACCAGTGTGGACAGCTTAGAAGGCGATCAAAAAAAGAAAGCAACAGAGTTGTTGGAAAGCACACCGGATGAAGTGTTTCATTTCTTAAAAACAGGTGAAGGTGGTCTGACAAAGACAACAGGGATGTTTGAGATTGACGATTCCTATTCTACAGAGGATGCATTAAGGATTATGGCAATTCGCTATAGTATCTATATGAATCGGTATTCTCAGACCAATCCGGTAACCGTTGCCAATGATGTGTCGGAGCAGACTCTTATCGATATTGAGGAAAATCCGGATTTGTTTCCCGGTGTTTCCGTTACTACAGATTCTCTGCGTGTATACAATAACAGTAAATATTTTTCTCATATTATCGGATATACCGGTGTGATTTCTACGGACGAGCTAGAGAAGATGAATGAAGGCAAGGACGAAGAAGACACTACCTATTACGATTCCAGTGATATCATTGGAAAGAGCGGAATTGAACAGAAGATGGAAGAGTTTCTTCGTGGAGAAAAAGGTAAGCAGGAAGTCTATGTGGATAAACTTGGAAAGATTTTGCAGGTGGCAAGCTCTAAAGATGCCAAAGCTGGAAATAACGTAACTCTTACAATAGACAGTGATTTGCAAAAATATTGTTATGATTTGTTGGAAAGGCGAATTGCCGGAATTATTTTGTCAAAGTTTACCACCGCTTCTGAGCCGGGCAGTGATAAAATGATTCCAATTAACGATGTTTATTTTGCGTTGATTGATAATAATGTCATCGATATTGATACGTTGAATTCGGAATCAGCGACAGACCATGAAAAAAGCATCTATAATACGTATAAACAAAAAAGGACAACGGTCATTGGTAAGATAAAGAACCAGCTGCAAGGTGGAGCAAAGCAGTCTGATCTTACCGATGAGATGCAGGAATATATGCTTTATGTCTATGATATGCTGGAAGACCAGAAAGTATTAAATACAAATCTGATCAATACCTCAGATGAAACTTATCTGGACTGGAAAAACGAGCGCATTTCCCAGGAAGATTTTCTTCGATATGCAATCAATAAAGAATGGATCGATATCGGAGAACTGAGCTTGTCTTCCGCGTATTATGATACAGCAGAGATGTATGATGCTCTCGTTGCCTATATTGGAGAAGAACTTGAGAATCAGGCTGATTTCGACAAACTCCTATATAAATATATGATAAAATCAGGAATGATATCGGGAAGAGATGTCTGTCTCCTTCTTTATGATCAAAGTGTCTTGAATAAGAAGAAAGATGATGACTACAGTTTACTGTTAAACAGTGAAATCAGTGGTTATGAATTTATGAAACGGAAAATCAGGAACCTGGAGATCACACCGGCACAGCTGGCTTTGGATCCCTGTTCTGGTTCTATCGTTATTACGGATGTGAAAACCGGTGAGGTGAAAGCTCTGGTTTCTTATCCAAGTTATGATAACAATAAACTGGCAAACGGAATTGACAATGATTATTTTGCTTCCCTGATGGAGGACAAAACTAATCCGATGTATAACCGGGCAACGCAGCAAAAAACAGCACCCGGTTCTACCTATAAACCGCTGGTTGCTTCTGCAGCGCTGGAAGAAGGGCTGATCGATCCTTATACGATTATTAATTCAAAGGGTATTTTTACAGAAGTATCGCCTTCTCCGAAGTGCTGGATCTATCCAAGCGGGCATCATGGAAAAATAAATGTACAGACAGCTATAGGTGTGTCTTGCAATTACTTCTTTTATGAGTTAGGATATAAAATGGGAATGGTAAATGGAGAATATCATTCTGATGAAGGGTTAAAGATTCTGACCAAATATGCCAAATTATTTGGCTTTAATCAAAAGTCGGGAATTGAGCTGACAGAATCAGAACCAAGTATTTCTGATACCGACTCTGTTCGTTCTGCGATTGGACAGGGAACGAACAGTTATACTCCAAGCCAGATATCCAGATATTTGACAGCCCTTGCAAGCAAAGGGAACTTATATAATCTTAGTATTTTGAAAAATGTAACAAATTCGGAAGGAAAAGTAAAAAAGACCTATAAGCCGGAATTAATTCGGACCATCAATTTTAAAGATTCTACCTGGAATGTGGTGAAAAATGGTATGTATCAGGTTGTATATGGCAAGAAGAATTCCATTAAGTATCTGTATAAATCTATGAAAGAATTAAAAATTGCTGGAAAAACAGGTACGGCACAGGAGAATAAAAAACGGCCGAATCACGCATTGTTTATCTCATACGGTCCTTATCAGGATCCGGAGATAGCGGTGACTGTAGTAATTCCATATGGTTATACTTCTTCAAATGCTGCTGAGACAGCAAGAGATGTATATAAATATTATTTTAACCTTATGAGTAAAGAGGAGAAAAAGAATAAGAAAGCCCTGTATCCGACATCAGGGGCAGTATCGAATGACTAGATGAAGAGGTGAAATGATGAAAAATCCTGTCATGATAAAAGGAAATAAATATGGCTTTACGCTGTATCTGGATCCGGAGAGGGAATTTTCGGAGCTTCTTTTAAGGATTGGTGAACGGTTTGCCCAGTCCAGCCGTTTTTTTTCCGAAGAAAGCCAGATTGCAGTTCGATTTGAAGGCAAGGAACTTTCTTTGGAAGAGCAGAACCAAATCATTGATGAGATAGAAGCAAACAGCAATGTCTGTATTTCCTATGTGATGGATGATGACGAGAGAAATGAAGCTTGCTTTAAAGAGGCGCTGGAAGAATACGGAAGAAGACTCCGGGAAGCCTTTAACCAGGAGAGAGAAGAATATGAGGAGGAACTTCGAAGAAAAGTTTCTGTTTCAAAGGAACAAAGTAATCTTTCCAGAGATGGACAGTTTTACAGAGGAACACTCCGCTCAGGCCAATCAGTGGAAGTAGAGAACAGCATCGTCATTGTTGGAGATGTGAATCCTGGATCAGATGTAATTGCAGGAGGCAATATTGTTGTATTAGGATGCTTGAAGGGAAGCGTCAGCGCCGGATATCCGGATGACCGAAACGCCTTTGTGGTATCTTTGGACATGCAGCCGATGCAGGTAAGAATCGGCGATCTGATTGCCAGATCACCGGATCAGGAAAATAAAACAAAAAAGAAAAAGAAGGATAACAAAGAGCCGGAGGCAAAGATTGCTTATGTGGAAAATGAGAATATATATATAGAACCTGTTTCCCGGTCTTTAATGAATGATATTAATACCAATGCCTAATAAGAAGTAAGAAAAAGTGGAGGAGAAAGACATGAGTGAAGTAATTGTAGTGACATCAGGAAAGGGTGGCGTAGGCAAGACAACGACTACAGCAAATCTGGGAACAGGACTTGCCCAGTTGGATAAAAAAGTAGTCATGATTGATACGGACATCGGACTTCGTAATCTGGACGTTGTAATGGGCCTGGAAAACCGGATCGTATATAATCTGGTAGATGTTGTGGAAGGTAACTGCAGAATCAAACAGGCTTTGATCAAAGACAAACGATATCCGAATTTATATTTGCTGCCATCTGCACAGACCAGAGATAAATCTTCGGTATCACCGGAACAGATGAAAAAACTGACAGATGATTTAAGAGAAGAATTTGATTACATAATTTTGGATTGTCCGGCAGGAATTGAACAGGGATTCCAGAATGCGATTTCTGGTGCAGACAGAGCATTAATTGTCACAACTCCTGAAGTTTCTGCAATTCGAGATGCAGACCGAATCATTGGTCTTTTAGAAGCAAACGATATTAAAAAGATTGATCTGATTGTAAACCGTATTCGTATGGATATGGTAAAAAGAGGCGATATGATGTCTGTGGATGATGTAGTTGAGATTCTTGCCATTGACCTGATTGGAGTTGTACCATATGACGAAAGCATTGTTATTGCAACCAATGAAGGAAATCCGGTTGTTGGAAGTGAAGAAGAGTCCGGAAAGGCATATACCAATATCTGCCGACGTATCATGGGAGAAGAGGTTCCATATCTGGAATTAGGTGCGGAAGGATTTTTCAAAAAACTGGGTAAATTATTCAAAAGAGGATATTAAGGAGGGAATACCATGGGATTCATGGATCTATTTTTTAAAAAACGTACATCCGGGGACATGGCAAAAGACAGGTTAAAGCTTGTTTTAGTATCAGATCGGGCAAATTGTTCTCCTGAAATTATGGAGATGATAAAAAATGATATTTTGGAGGTAATCTCCAAGTATATGGAAATTGACAAAGAAGGACTGGATATTCAGATTACTCAGACAGAATCAGAAGGCGGTCATGGAAGTGCACCGGCTCTTATGGCGAATATTCCGATCAAAGACTTGAAGATTAAACAGTAAGGCGTGATAGAATGAATCGTAAATACCATATATCGAATTATAGCTTTCTTTTGGTCCTGACAATCCTGGGTACCGGTATGATGGGAATTATGTATATCAACAGTGCAAATCCGGCATACACCAACAAACAGATTTTAGGTTTGTGTCTTGGAACCGTAGCCATGATTTTTGTATCGCTGATCGATTACAATAAACTCTTCCATTATATCTGGTTTTTTTATGGATTTAATCTGTTGCTTTTGCTGGCAGTTCTGCTGGTGGGTAAGACAGTCGGCGGAGCAAAAAGATGGCTGGGATTTGGAGGTTTTTCCTTACAGGCTTCCGAGGTATCTAAGATTGTTATGATCTTATTTGTTTCCTATTTTATCCGGGAACATGAAGATGAGATGGATGAGCTGAAAGTTCTTATGAAGTTGGCACTTCTTTGCGCAATCCCGCTTCTGTTGATTGTGAAAGAACCGGATTTATCCACGACCTTAGACATTGTGTTTATTCTTTGCGGAATCATTTTCGTAGGCGGAATGAATATGAAATATGTTAGAAATGTACTGATTGTGGCAGTTCCGTTATTTATTGTTTTTATGATCTATATTCAGACTCCAAATCAGATACTGCTCAAAGATTATCAGGTGAACCGAATTATGTCTTTCCTGGAACCGGAGAAATATTCCAATACAACAGGATTCCAGCAGGATAATTCGATCATGGCAATCGGTTCCGGACAGTTGTTTGGAAAGGGACTGAACAACAATACGATTTCAGAAAGTAATAATACGATTTCCGATATCAATATTACGGTAAAAGATACAAAATTAGTATCCGAACAGCAGACAGACTTTATTTTTTCTGTGATAGGAGAAGAGAAAGGCTTCGTAGGCTGTGTGATTACCATTGGACTTTTGTGTTTTATTGTGATACAGTGTATATTAATTGGAAACAGGGCAGGAGATTTGGCGGGACGGCTGATTGCCGTCGGGGTAGCCGGACTCATCTGCTTTCAATCTTTTATAAATATTGGAGTAGCAACGGCGATTTTACCGAATACTGGTCTTCCGCTGCCGTTTATTAGTTACGGACCAACGTCTCTGGTTTGTAATATGGCAGGTATGGGTCTGGTACTGAATGTGGGATTACAAAGAAGATATTAAGGAGATGAAGGAATGAACGTTGGATTAGTTGCACATGATGCAAAAAAGAAATTAATGCAGAATTTTTGTATAGCTTACAGGGGTATTCTGAGCAAACATGATTTGTTTGCCACTGCAACAACCGGCAGATTAATTGAAGAAGTGACGAACCTGAATGTTCACAAATATCTGGCAGGGCATTTGGGTGGCACACAGCAGCTGGGTTCTCAGATTGAACACAATATGATTGACATGGTTATTTTTTTGAGAGATCCCCAGAAGCCAAAAAAACATGAACCGGATATCTTTAATATTCTTCGCCTTTGCGATATTCACAATATCCCTCTTGCAACCAATCTGGCAACAGCAGAGCTTTTAATTAAGGCTCTGGAACGAGGAGATCTGGATTGGCGTGATATGTATAAATAGTCAGGTGATACCATGAGAAAAAAAAGAAAATGTACGGTTCTTGCCGGATGTCTTTTTCTCCTGTTAAGTATTGGAGTCTGTGGCTGCGGCACCGGAAAAGAAGATAGCAGGCTTCCTTCCTACAAAGAGCATTACGAAGAGACCAAGTCTCGCTATACAAAGAGCCAGAACGAAGGGATGGCAGAAGATCTGGCAGTAGTTCCTGTCTCTGAAGCGACAGATTATAGCTTTTCCTATCCGGTAAAGGCAGCACTTTCGGTCAATGATGATACAGATGAGGTGAATCTGTCCTTTCATGCATTTGATAAAGTGTATCCAGCCAGTATTACAAAAGTAATGACTGCTTTGCTTACGTTAGAGCATGGAAATTTTGAAGATAAGGTAACATTAAGTCACGACATTACTTTTCAGGAAGGAAATGTTGTAAGAAGTACCTTGAAAAAAGGAGATACAGTAACCGTTGAGGGGCTGTTCAATGCATTGCTTGTGGCTTCCGATAATGACTGTGCGGTTATTTTAGCAGAGTATCTGGCCGGTTCGGTAGAGAATTTTACAGATATGATGAATGAAGAGGCAAAGAAGCTGGGAGCGACTCATACCCATTTTGCCAATGCAAACGGTTTGCACGATTCAGATCATTATACAACCCCTTATGATCTGTATTTGATTTTCAGAAAAGCAGCAACTTATGATCAGTTTTTAAATACGGTGGGACAAAAAGATTATGTTTTGGAATATACATCTTCCAAAGGATATACCGTAGAAGAATACATGTCCAGTACCAATGCTTATTTTCAGAATACTTATTCAATCCCGACCGGAATTACAGTGGTGGGAGGAAAGACAGGTACCACTTCGATTGCAAAATCCTGTCTGATTCTGATGACGAAAAATAAAGAGGATGAAACTGTGATTTCTGTTGTATTAGGAGCGGAAAATAAAGATATCCTTTACCAGACAATGTCAGAATTGATTTCTATGAAATAAAGAGAGAATAAAATGAAATAACTGTTGTTTCCTTGTAGATTTTGTACTATAATATAAAACAAGAAATGAATAATTTTTACTATTTATTATAAGGAGGACGACACCATGATCGAAATCATTTCAGGCGTAAAAGGCAAAGGCAAAACCAAAATCTTAATTCAGAAGGTAAACGAGGACATTAAGCTTACTCATGGCACTATCGTTTACCTTGACAAGAACAACAAGCATATGTATGAGCTGAGCAATCGGATTCGGTTGATTGAGGTTCCGGAATATAATATTGAGAATGCTGATATGTTCACTGGCTTTATCGCAGGTATCGTATCTCAGGATCATGACTTGGATAAAGTATATCTGGACAGCTTCTTAACAATTGCTAAGATTGATGAGACTAATTTAGAAAAGACAATCAAGAAGCTTCAGGATGTATCCGATAAGTTCCATGTAGATTTCATTATTAGTGCATCCATGGATGAGAAGGATCTGCCAGATAGTATTAAGAGTTTGGTAAGCGTATCCTTATAGTAAGAAATTCATAAGAAAGAGCGGGGCTGTTTATTCGGGAGAGGATTTCCGACTGAACAGCCCTTTATCGTATCATGGAAGGAAATTAGTTTTATGGCTGAAGAAAAACAGTATTATTATTCATTTTCAGAACACTTAAAAAAGAAATATAAGGAAAAAGTATATAAATTGCCGGTAAATCTTCCTGTTACCTGTCCAAACCGGCAGACGGGAAAAGGTTGTGCATTTTGTGATGGAGCCGGAACCGGATTTGAGGCAATGGATGCGGATGTGCCTGTCAGAAAACAGCTGCTGGATACAAAAGCAAAAATTGAAAAAAAATATAAAGCTTATAAATTCATTGCTTATTTTCAAAACTATACGAATACCTATCTCCCTTTGCAGCAGTTTGAAATTTATATGCGGGAAGCAGCGCAGGTAGAAGGAATTGTAGAAATTTCTGTATCCACGAGACCGGATTGTATTGGAGAAGAGTATCTAGACGTCTTAAAACGGATTGAATTGGAATTTGGAATTTCGATTACCATTGAACTTGGTTTGCAGACTGTCAATTATCATACGCTTGCTTCTATGAACAGGGGCCATGGGCTGGCAGAGTTTATTAACGCAGTTCTTACGATTGCTCCCTATTCTTTTTCAGTGGGAATTCATATGATTCTGAATCTGCCCGGAGATACCATGGAAGATGCTATGGAAGGTGCCAGATTTTTATCAGCCTTGCCAATCCACATTGTGAAACTGCACTCTTTGTATATTCCAAAAAACTCGGTATTGTATCAACAATATTTAGATGGTACAATAACCCTATGCGAAAAAGAGGAATATATTGAAAGACTAACCGAATTTATTGCATTGCTCCGTCCGGATATTGTGGTGGAGAGAATTTTCAGCCGGGTACCGGAAGAATATGCGGCATTTTCCAACTGGGGAACAAGCTGGTGGAAGCTGCGGGATGAATTTTTTCATCGAATGGATGAAAAAGGGTATGTACAAGGCTGTAAATTTAACTATTTAAACGGAGCAGCACTGAGATGCTGGAGGGAATAAGATGGCGAAAACAGAAAAAAAATCAGCATTTCATTTAAATGTTGGAATAATTTCATTTTTACTGATCTTTGTTTATATTTTAGGACATTTGATTCTATTACTGAATCGGGAAGAGATGACGATTTATGAAGTGATTCAGAGCAGAATTCATGAGAGTATTCAGGTAACAGGTATTATTTTGCGGGACGAGACCATTGTAAAAGCAGAGAAAGGCGGTTATCTGAATTACTATATCAATGAAAATGAAGAAGTGGCAAAAAATGGACTTGTGTATACCTGTGATGAGACAGGTCAGGTACACGATTATATTTCTAATCTGCTGAATCAGGAAGAGAGTGTCTCAACAAAAGACTATAGTTCCACTCAGGAGGCAATCAGCCGGTTTGAGGATACATACACAGACAGTCAGTTTCAGAATGTATATAGTTTAAAATATGAGTTGGAAGGTTTGGCCATGCAGATGGGTGATACTGTCATGGCCAATCATATGGATGAGATTGAAGCAAAGATGGGCAGTGATAGTTTCATTAAGAACTACAGCAGTCAAAGTGGACTCATTACCTATGTGGAAGATGGGTATGAGGGAAAGAACTTTGCTGAACTGACAGAGAAAGACTTTGATGTTTCCAATTATAAAAAGAAAGAATTGAAAACATCAGAAAAGATTCAGTCTGGAAACAGTGTATACCGGTTGACGAAAGGAACGGACTGGCAGATTGTAGTTCCTTTATCCAAAGAAGAATACCATTCCATAAAAGCCAGAGAGAAAGTTACAGTTACGATCAGTAAAGATGATCTGGAAGTAAGATGCCCGATTTCTTTTGAAAAAAAGAAAAATCAGTATTATGGCATCTTATCTTTGTCTGACTATATGGTCCAGTATGCAAAAGAGCGGTACCTGAAGGTAGAGATAGAGGTAGAATCGGAAGATGGATTAAAGATTCCAAATTCTGCAATTGTCGAAAAAGATTTCTATAAAATACCAAAAGCATATTTCCATGGAAATTCCATCGCTCAGAAAAATTTGATTGTGAAAAAAGAAGATTCAAAAGGAAAGGTAACTTTTGAAACGAAGACAGTGGATATAGGACTGATTCAGACAGAAGAAGAAGGGGAAGACGAACAGACATATTACTATGTATTAGCAGAAGAAATTTCAGCAAATACTTTGATTTGTCTGGAAAATTCTCAGGAAACCATGCTGTTAAAAGAAACAGAAAAACTTCCTGGCGTGTATACTGTAAACCAGGGTTATGCAGATTTTCGATGCGTTATCATTTCAATGCAAAATGATGATTATACGATTATTGAGGATGAAGTAACAAACAGTATTTCTTTATTTGATAGAATTATTTTAAATGGTAACACCGTTGAAAACAACGAGATTATATATTAAAGCTTGAAAGACTAGGAGTGATAAATATGTTACAGGATAATTATCAGGCAGTTAAAAAAAATATAAAAGCAGCCTGTGAAAAAGCTGGAAGAGATCCAAAAGAAGTGACTTTGATTGCTGTCAGTAAAACAAAGCCCTTTGCTGACATCGAAGAAGTTATGAAAACAGGATGTTTGGATTTTGGAGAAAATAAAGTGCAGGAACTGGTAGAAAAAGAAGAACATGTGTCTAAACCGGTTCACTGGCATTTGATTGGACACTTACAGACCAATAAAGTGAAATATATTATTGACAAAGCAGCCCTGATACATTCGGTAGATTCTGTAAAGCTGGCAGAGTGTATCAATAAAGAAGGAGAAAAGAAAAGTATTGTAATGCCGATTCTGATTCAGGTAAATATTGCCGATGAAGATACTAAATTTGGCCTGAAAAAAGAAGAGACAGAGGAAGTCATTCGGACAGTCAGCAAGTTTCCATTTGTAAAAATCAAAGGCCTTATGACAATTGCACCATTTGTAGAGGATCCGGAAGAGAACAGGATTCATTTTCAGAATTTGCGACAATTATTTATTGACATCAAAGAGAAAACAATTGATAATGTAGATATGGAAATTCTATCAATGGGTATGACCGGAGACTATCAGGTTGCAGTGGAAGAAGGAGCAACTATGGTACGAGTAGGTACCGGAATCTTCGGAGCCCGAAATTATAATAAATAGCAGGAGGGTATCATGGGAAAGCTATCGGATCGCTTCTTGAATTTGATGAAATTAAATGAAGGCGAGGAGTATGATGATACAATAGAAGACGAAGTGGAAGAAGAGGAAGAAGAAAGAACAGGATTTTCTTTATTCCATGGACGTAAGAAAGAAGCCGCAGAAGAAGAGGAAGAGACGGTTGTGGCAAAGACAACAAAGGTTACACCGGCACCGGAACCAAGAAAGCCAAGAGCGACCAGAAGAACCTCAAATATTGTATCGATTGGAAGAGGTGAAGAAGTGAAAGTTGTAAAACCCCAGTCTTTTAATGAATCTAAGATGATTACAGATTATTTAAAAGAGAATAAGACTGTTGTTGTGAATCTGGAAGGAATTGAAATCACGACAGCACAACGAATTATTGATTGTATCGCTGGTGCGAGCTATGCTTTAGGCGGAGATTTAAAGCCAATTTCCAATAAGATTTTTATTCTTGCACCAAAGGATATTGAGATCAGCGGCGATTTAAAAGATGAAATAGCAGGAGAGAATTTCATTTCTCCGGATCTTGGAAGTTTCTAAGCAATGAAGGCAGAAGAATTATTTGAAAAGCGAATTCTGGATCTTGCAAATCAGTCTTTTTGCCAGGGAAGATATACATTTTCCAATTTTCTGGATTTATATGAGCAAAGTATGTTTTCTTCCCTGAAAAGTCAGATCAGGGGAATTCCCTGGCAGTGTTTTGGAGGCTATGAGAGTGCCGAGCGGATGATGGTCCGTTTTGGATCTCTGGATCAGCTTGGATATGAACAGGAATATCCGATCTCTTTATTAAAAATTACACCAGAAAGTGTAAAATTTGCAGAAAAACTATCACATCGTGATTACCTGGGTGCTATGATGCATCTTGGAATTGAACGGAATTTAATTGGAGATATACTGGTGATGGATCAGGAGGCCTATGTCTTTATTAAAGATACCATAGGCCCTTTTCTTATGCAGGAATGGCAAAAAGTAAGACATACATTGATACGGGTCAGCGAGGTTCCTCTTATGGAGTTTCATTATAAGCCTTCTTTTTTGGATGTAACTGGATTCTGTCCTTCTTTTCGTGCAGATGTTCTGGTTGGATTTTTATGTAAATTATCTCGAAAAGAAAGCAGTGATCTGATCAAAGCACAGAAGGTTTTTGTGAATGGATGTCTCATTGAAAACAACAGCCGTACCTTAAAAGAGGGAGACGTTCTTTCTATCAGAGGTTATGGAAAAGCAGTCCTTTCTGAAGTGAAAGGACAATCAAAAAAAGGCCGCTATCATATTTGTATGAAAAAATATGTATAATACAACAATCAGAAAGGAATCATTACTATGGCAGAAAAGAGATTGACCGTAAATCAGAATGAGGTACCGATTTATGATATTGTATTTGAAGATTCGTTCCTTCCTTTAAAAGAAGAACTTTTGAAACTTCATTCTGAAAACCGAAAAATATGTATTATTACAGAGACCAGGGTGGCACCCCTATATCTGGAAGAAGTAAAAAAGGCAATTGAGCCGGCATGTAAGACCGTCTGTTCTTTTCTTTTTGAAGCAGGAGAAGAAAATAAAAATCTGGATACGGTCAGTGATCTTTATGAATTTTTAATACAGAATCAGTTTGACCGAAAAGATTTGCTTTTAGCATTGGGAGGCGGAGTAACCGGAGATCTGACTGGTTTTGGGGCAGCAACCTATCTTCGAGGCATTGATTTTATTCAGGTACCAACCACATTGCTTGCCCAGGTCGACAGCAGTATTGGCGGAAAGACAGGAGTAGATTTTCGTGCCTATAAAAATATGGTGGGAGCTTTTCATATGCCAAAGCTGGTGTATATGAATATGGAAGTATTAAAAACTCTTCCGGAGAGAGAATTTAACTGTGGATTAGGTGAAATCATAAAGCATGGACTGATTAAAGATAAGGCTTATTTGGACTATATTGAAGAACAAAAAGAAGAAATAAAAAATAAAAATCCGGAAGTTTTAAAAGAACTGATTTATGGCAGCTGTGTCATCAAAAAAGGGGTTGTGGAGCGGGATCCGAAAGAACAGGGTGAACGAGCAATGCTGAATTTTGGTCATACATTGGGACATGCCATTGAAAAAAAGATGAATTTTGAACTTCTCCATGGAGAATGTGTTGCTTTAGGATGTATGGCAGCCCTTTTTATTAGTTGCAAAATGGGAAATATTTCAAAAGAAGAATGTGAAAAATATTGTTCTTTGATTCGTTGGTTCGGTTATCCGTCTCTTCCTCGGGATATTTCTGCGAGAGAGATTGTGGCAATAACAAAGCTGGATAAAAAGATGGAACATGGTGTGGTTAAATTTATTGTTTTAAAGGAACTGGGGGAAGCCCAGATTGTAAAAACAGTAACAGACGATATGATGGAAGAAGCAATTTTGACATTAATTAGTTAAGACAGGGCAAAAAGCATGAACAAACAAAATAAAATGACAATATGGATTTTAGCGATTCTTGGGGTTATCTTTCTGATTGCGGCAGATCAGATAACCAAATATATGGCAGTGTTATCATTAAAAGAGCAGCCTTCTATCCCAATTATTCAGGGGGTATTTGAACTTTTATATGTAGAAAACAGAGGAGCAGCTTTTGGAATTTTACAGAACCGGCAATGGATGTTTGTGATTCTGACCCTGGTCATCCTGGCGTTCATCGGATGGATCTTTTATAAACTTCCTTTTACGGTAAGATATCTTCCTTTGCGTCTCGTAGCAGTAGGATTAACAGCAGGAGCAGTAGGAAATATGATAGACCGGGTTCGTCTTGGCTATGTGGTTGATTTCTTTTATTTTAAATTAATAGATTTTCCTGTGTTCAATGTCGCTGATATTTATGTTGTAGTAACAATTATTGTGTTGGCTTTTCTTATTTTATTTTATTATAAGGAAGATGAGCTGGAACAGATTTTGAAAAGGTGAGAACATGAAAAAAGAACCAGAAAGTCAGACCTATTCTTTTCTGATTGGAGAAGAAAACAGTGATCAGAGAGTGGATAAATTTCTGGCAGGAGAGCTTTCGGATCTGTCCAGGTCTTATATTCAGAAATTATTAAAAGAGGGGCGTGTGCAGGCCGGCAATCAGACAGTAAAGGCGAATTACAGAATCAAAGAAGGAGAAGATATTTATTTTTGTGTTCCTCCTTTAAAAGAACTTTCTGTAGAAGCAGAGCCGATTCCTCTGGATATCTTGTATGAAGATGAAGACCTGATTTTTCTGAATAAGCCAAAAGATATGGTGGTGCATCCATGTGCAGGCCGGTATTCCGGCACTTTGGTCAACGGACTTTTATACCACTGCAAAGAAGAACTTTCCGGCATTAACGGAGTACTTCGGCCGGGAATTGTACACCGTATCGATAAAGATACAACCGGTGTTCTGGTCATTTGTAAAAATGACAAAGCCCATCGTCTGGTTGCAGAACAGTTAAAAGAACATTCGATTACAAGAAAATACAGAGCCATTGTATACGGAATTGTGAAAGAGGATGGGACTGTGGATGCGCCGATTGGGCGAAGTGAAAGAGACAGAAAAAAGATGGCGGTCAATGAAAAAAATGGAAAGAGGGCAGTAACTCATTATCGGGTTTTAAAGCATTTGAAAGGAAAATATACTTATATCGAATGCCAGCTGGAGACAGGAAGAACCCATCAGATTAGGGTTCATATGGCAAGCATTCGTCATCCTTTACTTGGAGATGAGATTTATGGTCCGGCTGCAAATCCATTTCATTTAAAGGGACAATGTCTCCATGCGATGGTATTAGGTCTGATTCATCCTTCTACAGGTGAATATATCGAAATGGAAGCTCCACTCCCCCCTTATTTTGAAGAACTACTTAGAAAACTTTCTGATTGAGAAAAGAAAACGACATCGAAAGGAGAAAAATGACATGAGAAAAATTGGTTTTATTGGAAGCGGCAATATGGCATCTGCGATTATGGGCGGAATTATAAAAAAACAAATCTTTCAACCGGAGGAGATCATTGCGTCAGATCTTTTTGAAGAAGCAAGAAAAAAAGCAAAAGAAAATCTTGGGATTTGTGTGACAGACCAGAATAAGCAGGTTGTAAAGGAGTCAGAAGTTCTCGTTTTGTCTGTGAAACCTCAGTTTTACGAAGAGGTTATCCATGAAATAAAAGATGAGATCAGAAAAGACCAGATTGTGATTACCATTGCACCGGGCTGGACCCTTGAAAAAGTAGCACAGACAATTGGAGGTTCTCATAAAATTGTCAGAACCATGCCAAACACGCCAGCTTTAGTAGGCGAAGGAATTACAGGAGTCTGCCCGAATTCTTTCGTGGAAAAGGAAGATCTGGACTATGTACTTACTATTCTGTCTTCTTTCGGAAGGGCAGAAGTGGTTCCGGAATCATTGATGGATGTTGTGACAGCAGTAAGCGGAAGTTCTCCGGCCTATGTTTTTATGATGATTGAAGCAATGGCAGATGCGGCAGTAGCAGATGGTATGCCAAGACAGCAGGCATACACTTTCGCGGCTTCTGCCGTTATGGGAAGTGCAAAGATGGTTTTAGAGACAGAAAAACATCCGGGAGAATTAAAAGATATGGTTTGCTCCCCGGCAGGAACCACGATAGAAGCAGTCGGTGTGCTGGAAAAGAAAGGATTCCGCAGTGCCTTATTTGAATGTATGAGGGCATGCGTCAAAAAGGCAAGAGGTTTATAAGAAAAGTCTTTACAAAGCAGGTAGACTGTGCTATACTAGCAAAGGTTGTAAGCCGTTACCCAGAGAAAGGAAACTCCAACCTGATCCTGGTAACCGGCGTTTAAAGGACAGAGAACATTCTGTCCGGGAATAAAATAATAGGAGGAAGTAACAATGATTACACCAGAAATGAAAAAACAGATTATGGCAGATTATGCAAGAAGCGAAGGCGACACAGGTTCACCGGAGGTTCAGGTTGCATTATTAACAGCAAGAATCAATGACTTACAGGAGCATTTCAAAATGCATCCAAAGGATCATCATTCCAGAAGAGGTCTTCTGAAAATGGTAGGTCAGAGAAGAGGCTTACTGGCATATCTGAAGAAGACAGATATTGATCGTTACAGAACATTAATTGAGCGTTTAGGACTCAGAAAATAATTTCAGAACGAAAAACGAAGGAACCCGATTGGCAGATTGTAAATCGGGTTCTTTTTTGGTATAATAAGTCATGGGCTTTCTTACGCTTGCGCAAAAGAAAGCATATGACGAAAACTCCGGTGAGACGTCAGTCGAGCGGGTATAATAAAGATATGAATTTTGACCAGATAATCCAGAAAGTTGGATCAGGTGGCAGTAAAGGAGGGTTCACAAATGAAGTATGATGTTATCATTGTTGGAGCTGGTCCTGCAGGTATTTTTACAGCGCTGGAGATGGTTCGCCAGGGCTCCAAAAAGAAAATTTTATTAATTGAGAAAGGCCATCCGGTAGAAAAAAGAGTCTGTCCAAAGTTAAAAACTAAACAGTGTGTCAACTGTAAACCATATTGTAACATTACAACAGGTTTTTCGGGAGCCGGTGCATTTTCAGACGGGAAGTTGTCTTTAAGTTATGAAGTAGGGGGAGAACTGCCGTCTTTAATTGGAGAAGATCTGACTCAGGAGATGATTCATTATACGGATCAGATTTATCTGGAATTCGGGGCAGATACCCATATTGAGGGGATTGAGTTTGAGGATGAGATTCGGGCAATTCGAAAAAAGGCAATTCAGTCGGGACTTAAACTGGTGGATTGTCCAATCCGTCATATGGGAACAGAAAAAGCGCAGGAAATCTACTTAAGAATTCAGAATTTCCTGTTGGATCATGGAGTAGAAATTTTATTTGAGCATCACTGCGAAGACTTTATCATTGAAGAAG
>JALEPU010000155.1 GCA_022766905.1 Lachnospiraceae bacterium | reverse complement strand
AAAGTTTCATTGCTTTCTTCTGTTCTCCCAGTGCAATGGCACTCACCATTTCAAAAATCTGATTGGTGATCTCTACGGTCACAATTTCATCAATATCTTTTCTTTCAATTACCTCTCTTTCTCCGACATAATCTATTAATTTTCCAAGCTCATTCTTCAACTGATACATATTGGAAGAAGTCAATGACAAAAAATAGGAAAGATCACTTTGCCGTATTTTCCTCCCCTCTTTTTCCAATATTCGGAAGCACCATGTCGTCAGAGCTTTTTCATCAGGAGGGGTACATTCACAGATATAGCCATGATCTTTGATATACTTGTAGCATTTATTCCTTTTATCTACTTCCTGTTCGATCATGACAATGACTGTCGTATCCGGCATATTTTTTAAAACCTGAAAAAAATCATCGGAAGCTTTCTTTAAAAATCCGGTATCCTCCAGTAAAATTAATCTTCTATCCTGAAAAAAGGGCATCGTTTCCCCAATTGACATAATCTGTCGTGGATCCGTCTGTTTCCCTTCAAATTTAGTATAATTAATCTGATCATCCATATCGGTAATTGCAGGACAAAGCATATTTTTAGCCTGCTGCACCAGATAATCTTCCTGACCGTATATCAAATATAGGGAATCAAATTGTCCTTTTTTTATCTGTTCTTTGATATGTTTCATTCTCTTCCTGCCTTCTTTTCTTTTCTCAGGCTATCTTATCATTTTTTTCCCGGTCTTGCAACCTGGCTCATGTCTCCATAACTGAAATAAAAAGTCTTCTTTTGGCATCTTATCTCAATGGCACCACTCTGATCTGTCCGATAAATGGCAGTTTCCTGTTCTTGCAGCCGTTCTAACACCTCTTTTGACGGATGCCCATAAGGATTTTTTCTCCCACAGGAAATCAAAGCGGCATCCGGCTTGATTCTTTGTAAAAAATTTGTCCCCGTTCCGTTCGCAGAACCATGATGTGATACTTTTAAGATGGTTTCTTTCTCTCTTTTCTTCCAACTCTTTAAAAAATCTGTTAAAATCTCTTCCCCTCCTTTTTCCACGTCTCCGGTTAAAAAAATAGCTTGCTTCTTAAGGGAAAGACAAAAGACAAGACAATTTTCATTTGGATTATCTTCTGCTATTTTTCCGGCCGGATGAAGACAATAAAAGGTTCCTTCTTTTAATTTCAGACAGTCTTTCCTCTGCATATATATAATTTTTGTATGATTTTTCCGGGCAAGCAGTTCCAGTTCCATCTGTTGCCTGTTTTTTTCTTTCGTAATCGGAAAAATCAGTCTTCCAATCGGATACTCTTCTTCCAATAATTCTTTCAGCCCTGAAATATGATCTTCATCTGTATGGGAGACAATCCAGTTATCGATATAGGAAATACCATAATAAGAGAGTGCCGGTTTTATGATATAAGCACCGATTTCTTTTTTCGAACTGCTTCCTCCGTCAATCAAGCATACTTCTCCCTTTTTGCTATGAAATAAAATACCGTCTCCTTGTCCCACATCCAAAACAGTAAGAAAGGACCCTTTTTGCCCTGTAATTCCTGTGAGAAAAAACAGCATCCCCCATCCCAGGCAAAGAATTATCACTCGAATTTTCTGTTCTTTTTTTCGATGAAAAAAACTCCACAACACAAACAATAAAGAAAAACACAGGATATAATAGATTATTCCAAACCAAATGTTTCGATATCCAGGCACCAAATACATTCCAGGACATTTTTTGGCATGAATACAGATCCACTCATAAAAATCAAGAATTGCCCCTCCTGCTCGCAAAAATCCTTTTCCAGGAAACCGAAATCGGGAAAAGAGGCAAAAAATCCCCCCTGTTGTTAAAAGAAACAGAAGCAAAGACATCAAAGGAATTACCAATAAATTCAAAAACAGCCCAGCCATGGATATTCCATAAAAACAGGACAAAGAAACAGGTATTGTTATGATAAAAATACATATTCCTGTAAAAAAACCACAGAAAATTTTATGCCGGAAAAAAGAAAGCCGATTGAAATTCTGATTTTTCTTTCCAAAATCAGAGAAACCAAGATATTTTAATACCAGAGGACAATAAATTCCGGCTCCAAAAACAGCCCCAAAAGAAAGTAAAAATCCGCTGTCAAACAACCTTGCCGGAATTTCAAGAAGAAGCAAAAGGCCAGCGAAAGATAAGGAAGAGAATAAATCGTAGGAAAGTCCTTTCCATTCTCCAAACAGATAAATCATCAACATCCTCATGGCCCGCAAACAGGACGAGCTCATTCCCGTCAGCAACGTATAAGCCCCAATCAAAGGAAAAGTTGAAAAAACAGAAATTCCATACCCAAATCCCAAACGACGAAGAAGCCGATACATTCCCATACCAAAAAGAGTCATATGTAAGCCGGATACTGCCAGAATATGACTGATTCCCCCATACTGATAATTGTCCTTTTGGTCTTTTGACAAACTTGTTTTATCTCCTAGTACCATGGCTATGGCAGGACCTTCCTGTCTTTCTGTGAGAAAAACCTGGTAAATCCTCTTCATCTTTTTTCGAATCTGCTCCAGTCCGTCTCCAATTAAAAAACTTCCATAACGTTCTTCCAGAAGAGAAGGCTCATAGCAACATCCAAAAATCCCTCTGCTTTCCTGATACTTTCTCTGGTCGAACTGACCTGGATTGGTTGGCAGATCAAAATCTTCTATTTGTCCAGAGAAATGGAGGCGATGTCCGATTCCATAGATTCCCTTTTCCGACACATACAAAAGGACCTTGCCATTTTTCTTCACCGGTTTCCCTTTTTCCGGTATCCGGACCAGGTGATTTAATACAATCTGAATCTTTTCTTCCCCTTCTTTTTTCTCTTCAATCTGACCTTCTATCTCTATCCGATCCTCTGACTTCAAGGAAGAAAAGTCCTCTTTTTCCTCCAGCCAGCCAGATTCCCGAAGTCCTCCCAGCAATAGTCCAAAAGAAAAGAAATAAATCATTCTTTTCCAGCAGCGAAAAAAACTGCCCTTACTCACTGTATTTCCTACAATCAAAAGAAACACAGCAAAAATAAGAGCAGCTAATGCTGCCGTCCTTTGTAACTGCCATATCCACACCTCTCCAAGTACAAATCCTGCCAGCATAAAAGGTAACGGTCTTTGATTCAATTAAATATTCTCCTTATTTGTCCTATTTCTGAGATTCCAGTAAATCCAGATTCCGGTCAAAAGAAACATCCAGTTCTATACTTTCTCTGAATTTCTTTACTTTATTTCCGTTTACTGTGAATTGAACTTTATTTACATTAGAAAGTTCCACCAGAGAATTGACAATCGCATAAATTGTCACTTCCGGTGTGATTTCCTTCATAGGATTTAAAAACTCTTCACTCAGATCCACATAACAGGTTCCATTCTTTGTGACTGTTTTTAACACAGTTGTTCCTTCCGGGACAGGAGAATAATACCCTTCCTGATCAGAACCCTGAATTAATTTTTCAATAATCTCCTGCTCCATAGGAACATTATTCTCAACAGTGATTCTTGCATCTTCCTCTACTAATCGATCTCCATCCTGATTCGCATAAAACAAGGTAATCACATCATCCTGAGCAACTCCCCAGTTTGCATTGCTGTCATCGATAAAACTCTCTGCCGTCATCATTCCAATCGGCTGGTCAGCCATATTCATAAGCGGTGTACCGTTTAATTTGAATTCCACACTATTGATTCCATCCAGTTGTACCAATGTCTTTACTACACTGGCACGTAAAAATACTTCTTTTGTATCACTTAATTTATTATAACTGGAAGTAAAATCAAGGACCAGATTCCCTTCCTCCAAAGAAACATCAGACCAGACAATCGATTGTGGAATAGAAGCCTGACATTCTTCGTTCTCCGGAACTTTCTTAAGCTGCTCCAGTACTTCCTCAGCCATAGCTTTTATTTTTCCCGGTTTTGCAAAATCATATGGTACTTCACAAAATGAGGTCCCATCCACAGATATATAATAAAGTATAATGTCTCCATCCGGATTCTTTGATTCATCCTTATCCTCTGGGGAAGAAGTGCCAAAAAACAAAGCCATCACTGCAGCAGGAATAAGAATGAGAGCACCAATTATAATCTTCTTCATAACTATTATGATCTTCCTTTCCTATTCTTAAGAGGTATAAGTCAAAGGAATCCTCATGGTAAAGGTAGTTCCCTCTCCCGGATTGCTCTGTACCCGAATCGCCCCTTTATGAAGAAGGGCTACTTCTCTTGTAATCGCAAGCCCAAGCCCGGTGCCTCCCGTCTCCCGGGATCTTGCTTTGTCTACCCGGTAAAATCTCTCAAAAATGTGATCCTGATGTTCCTGAGAAATACCTTCCCCATTATCTTCTATTTTCACATAGAAAAACTTATGATCAGCGTTGAGATAAACATGAACCCAGCCATTGTCATTGTTATATTTGATTGCATTTTCAACCAGATTGGAAATGGCAAGACTTAATTTTACTTCATCAATCTCTGCAATCACCGGACGGAACGGTTCAAATCCAATCTCTATGTTACGCTTTTTGGCAATGGGATTTAACCTTTTAATAATTCCCTCTACCAGCTCATTGATATTGACCGCTTCGATATTCATCTTTGCCACTTTTTTATCCATCTTGACCAGCGATAACAAATCAGTAATAATCTTATTCTCTCTGTCAATCTCCTCTACAATATCTCCCATAAATTCCCGATAAAGAGATGCATCTGTATCTGGCTGCATCAAAAGAGACTCAGCCAGTACTTTAATAGACGTAATCGGAGTTTTCAGCTCATGGGATACATTGGATACAAATTCCTGCCTGGAATCTTCGATCATCTGCATCTTAGCCAGAATATCGTTAAAGGCAGATGCCGTCTCTTTCATCTCTGTAAAGCCAACTACCTTGATCTGCTCGTCTGTATGACCGGCAGCAATATACCGAACACTTCGATTCAAAACTTTGAACTTCCTTGTCATAAAAACCGAAACCCCAAAACTAAGGGCAACAGACACTATAATTATAAGCGTAGACAACCGGGATCTTTGATCTTCCATGTAGTTTCCCATATCTGTGATATCCTGACAGGAAGCAATCACACAAATGACCCCGTTAATTTTTTCACCGGAACCATCTTTCACCGGATAAAAGGCTTCCATATACTGTTGATCGATTGTCGTTGGCTGAATCGACTCTCCTGACATAGTCTTAATTACATCTTCTGTCATCAGGTATCTGTTGTCTTCCACACCGAACGTATCTTTTACGATCCGGTAATTATGATCCACTACCATAATTCGTCCTTCCAACAGACTGGCAAACTGCTCCACTTCTGTCTCCAGCGTCCTATTCACATCATTAAACTGAAAACCAGCTTCTGTAATCCGGTCTGATATCATATCACACTTATTTACAATCGTATCGATCTTCTGATTCCACAATCGGTCTTCGTAAGAAGCCACCATTACATGGCCCAGAATGGAAATACATAAAACCGAAAAAACAGACAGCCCCAGAAAAATGGCAAAGCGTATACTGCCAAATACACTTGCCAGATTCTGTTTAACCTTGGAAATAATATCCTACACCCCATTTCGTATGTATATACTTAGGATCTCCAGGATTCGGTTCTATCTTTTCACGAAGTCTCCGGATGTGTACATCAACGGTACGTTCATCACCCGGATAATCGCTTCCCCATACCATCTTTAACAAGTCTTTCCTACTGTAAACTTTATTTGGCGTATGGGTTAAAAGTTCCAGCAAATCAAACTCTTTGGCAGTCAGGTTCACTTCTTTGCCAGATACATACACTCTTCTGCTTTCACAATCAATACTTAAATCTCCGAAATCAACTTTCGCTGCCTTCTCAGCCTTACTTTCTTTCTTCGAACTTCTTCTTAAAATGGCTTTCATCCTTGCCTTTACTTCCAAAATATTAAAAGGCTTGGTAATATAATCGTCTGCCCCATAATCCAGTCCCAGGATCTTATCCATATCATCGCCTTTGGCAGTAACCATAATGATCGGCATATTGGAAAATTCCCGAATCTCCTGACAAACCTCATAACCATTCAGCTTCGGAAGCATAACATCCAAAAATACCATATCATATTCTGTCTCTCTGGCTTTGGCAAGAGCCTCTTCCCCATCGTAGGCACAATCTACAATTATGTCGTCCTGTTCCAGACTGAACTTCAGTCCTTTTACGATTAATTTCTCATCGTCAACAACAAGCACTCTCTTTTCCATGATTCCACCTCGTCTAAACCTTAATTAAGTCTTTAATTTTTTGAAAGATGCCTTCCTTAATTCCTTCTGCTTCCAGCAGGTCTTCAATCTTTTGAAACGATCCCTTCTGTTTACGCAGCTTAAGGATGGCCTCTGCTCGTTTCTCCCCAATTCCGGGAAGATTCATCAACTCTTCCTTGGATGCCTGATTCAGATTCAGCTTTCCGTCTGATTCCCCATCTGCCTTATCCTTTTCTCCTTTGTTCTCATCGGTCTTACTACTTACCAGAATCTTACTCTCATCTTCCAGAGCTTCTGCCAGATTCAGACTTTCCCGATTCGCATCTTTGGTAAAACCGCCAGCCGCCTCAATCGCTTCATAGACACGACTGCCTGCTTTAAAAGAATAAACTCCCGGATGTTTCACCTGTCCACAGACATAGACAAAAATCATATCTTCCTGAGAATCTCCTTCTCCATAAAATGCTTCTGTTCCTTCCGGATCCGATTGTCCTGTACTTATTACTTCTCCTTCCGGAGAAAGGCTGCATCCGGACAAAAAAAACAAAAGAAAAAGAAGAATCAATCTTCCTCTCTTTTTATCTTGTGCCATCATCTCACTCCTGTTCTTTGGCACAATCCTTCTTTCATTGTGAAGATACCTCTATTCTAACGAATATTATATTTAAATACAAGCGTTTTTTTATCCAAATTCTTACGATTTTATGATAATCTTAACATTTTTATGTTTCCCATTGAAATAAAATAATACCTCCAATTGCAATCATCGCTCCAAATAGTTTTCTCCATAAAAAAGGAGTTCTCGAAACTCCGAATAAACCAAACAGCTCAATGAGATAAGCCACAAGAATCTGGGAAACTACAATAAGAAGAGCTGCTTTTCCCGGTCCCAATCCAGCCATGGATTTTATGACCGTAAAAGTGATAAATGCTCCAATCATCCCCCCTAAAAGCAAATATTTTTTCTTCACCAGAAATAATTCCAAAAATCCATGTTCTGTCCGTTCTATGAAAAACCAAAGTACCAAGCAGGTCAGGAAACCTGTAAATTGGACAAACGTATTGGTAACCCACTGTCCGCTTTCTTTGGATACCCCTGTATTAAATACTCCCTGAATACTCATTAAAGCTCCGGAAAGCAATGCTGTTATCACCGCCATAAAAAAATCCCTCCATACTATTTTCTCTTTTCCTATAGTATGGAAGGATATTCATATTTTATTCCAACGGCAGAATACAAACTAAACGAAAGCTTCTTCCACAGCTGTTTTTAATATAGAAATCATTTCATCTACATGTTCTTTTTCAATGACAAGAGGGGGAACAAATCGAATGATATTAGTTCCCGCTGAAATAATAACAAGCCCCTTTTCCAATGCCTTATTGATTACCGGGCTTACCGGACCGGTAAACTCCAGCCCCTGCATCAGACCGATTCCTCTTCGTTCTTTCATACAGGTATACTCATTCACCAGATTTTCCAGCTGTTCTTTCAGATAAGCGCCAATTTCCCGGACATGTTCTACCAGATTCAGCTCTTCATACAAATCAAACACTTTTGATACGGCTGCACACGCCAGAGGATTTCCTCCATAGGTCGTTCCATGGTCTCCCGGAACCAGAGTTTGACTTGTCTTTTCGCTGGTCACAAAGGCTCCTACAGGAACTCCACATCCCAAAGCTTTTGCCAAAGCTAAAACATCTGGTTTAACCCCATAAAGATCATGAGCAAATAAAGAACCACAGCGTCCCATACCGCATTGAACCTCATCGAAAATCAATACAATATCTTTTTCATCGCAAAGCTTCCGAAGACCTGTCAAAAATTCTTTTTCAGCCGGATAAATTCCGCCTTCCCCCTGTACCACCTCACAAATAATACCACAGGTTTTTTCATTTAATTTCGATTTCACATCTTCCAGATCATTAAACCTTGCAAATACTGCTCTGCAGCCTTCCGGCACAAAACCTTTCTGATATTTTTCATTCCCTGTTACAGACAAAGCTCCCTGGCTTCTTCCATGGAAAGAATGATACATTGCAATAAATTCATAATCTTCTCTTTCCTGTTTCAGATAAGCGTATTTTCTTGCTACTTTTAAAGCCCCTTCAATAGCCTCTGTACCACTATTTGTAAAGAATACTTTGTCCATTCCTGATGCATTTACAATTTTTGTTGCTGCTTCAATGGCAGGAATATTATAATATAAATTGGAAGTATGTATAATTTTATCGATTTGATTTTTTAATGCCTGATTATACCCTTCATTTCCATATCCTAAAGCAAACACTGCAATGCCTGCAGCAAAATCCAGATATTTCTTTCCATCTGTATCGTAAAGATAAACGCCTTTTCCTTTTTTAAAAACAACAGGGAAGCGATTATAGGTCTTCATGATTACCTGTTCTGCCTGATTAATATAATCCATATGTCTTTTTCCCTTTCTTTCGTTCCAATGGTTTCTTCTATTATCTAGAATAATGGGTCTTTTAAAATAGCAGTACCAATACCTTTCTGTGTAAAGAACTCCAACAGAAGGCAATGATCCATACGTCCGTCCAGAATATGTACCCGAGATACACCATTTTCAATGGCTTCAATACAGTTCGAAAGCTTTGGAAGCATTCCGCCTCCAACGACTCCTTTTGCAATAAAATCTTTTGCCTGCTCCAGGTTCATTTCAGAAATTAAAGTAGTTTTGTCCGTCGGATCTACAAATACACCTTCAATATCAGTAAGGAAAACAAGTTTTTCTGCATTGATACAGGTTGCAATTCCGCAAGCGGCGTCATCCGCATTAATATTATAAGTTTCACAGTCATCGTCCAGACCAATTGGAGCGATAACCGGAATAAAATCTGCATCCATCAGACTATCCAGTAATTTTGTATTTACAGATTTGATTTTTCCTACATAGCCAATGTCTTTCCCATTTGCCAGTTTTTTCTCTACCTTTAACATGCTGGAATCTTTTCCGCAAAGTCCGACTGCCGGCAGTCCCAGTTTTTCCATCATGGCAACCAGCCCTTTATTTACCTTATAAAGAACCATTTCTGCAATTTCCATCGTATCTTTATCTGTAACACGAAGACCATTGACAAACTTTGGCTCTTTGCCGCTTAAGCGAACCCATTTATTGATTTCTTTTCCGCCTCCATGAACAATAATTGGTTTCATTCCAATTAATTTTAACATTGCCACGTCTTTGATGACATTATATTTTAACTTTTCATCCAGCATAGCACTTCCGCCGTATTTTACTACAATCGTGCTTCCGCGGAATCTCTGAATATAAGGGAGAGCCTCCAACAAAGTATTGGCTTTTAACATCACTTCATTAATATTTACAAGCTGTAATTCATTTGTATCCATCTTTTCCCTGCCTTTCTGTTTTTAAGAACGATAATCTGCATTGATACTTACATATTCATAGGTAAGATCGCATCCCCATGCAGTTGCGTAGCACATGCCCATATTTACATTCACATAAGCTTTCACAGGGTTTGCAGATAAAATCTCGGTTGCCAGTTCTTCACTATAATCTGTTGCAATTCCATCTTTGACCAGTTCAATTCTTCCTGCTTCACTTTCCAGAACAATGTCCACAGATTCCGGATCAAATTCTACTCCTGAATATCCCATGGCACAGATAATTCTTCCCCAGTTTGCATCTTTCCCAAAAACAGCTGCCTTTGTCAACGATGAAGTAACCACTGATTTTGCAAGAGTTTTGGCATCTTCTTTCGTTGCAGCACCTAATGCGGTAACTTCGAATAATCTGGTACATCCTTCTCCATCTCCTGCAATCATTTTTGCCAGAGACTCACAGATAAAAGAAAGACTTTCCTTAAATGTCTCATAATCTCCATTTTCTTCCGTAATCATCGGATTATCTGCCATACCGTTAGCCAGAACAAGGACTGTATCATTGGTGGAAGTATCTCCATCCACAGAAACCATATTAAATGTATCCTCTACCACTTCAGAAAGAGCTTTTTGCAGCATCTCTTTGCTGATGGCAGCATCTGTTGTCACAAAACCCAACATGGTTCCCATATTCGGATGAATCATACCGGAGCCTTTGCACATGGCGCCTATTGTAACCGTTTTTCCACCCAGGTCTATTTTGACAGCGACCTGTTTTTTATGGGTATCCGTCGTTAAAATTGCTTCTGCCGCATCCTCTCCACCGGACTTTTCTTCTGTTAATGCTTCTTTTAGCATACCGCAGCCCTTTATGATGACATCGATTGGAAGAGGTTGTCCGATTACCCCCGTAGAACAGACTAAAACATCTTCTTTCTGAATGGATAATACTTTTGCTGTTTCCTCCATGGTGGCATAGACATCTTCGATCCCTTTTGCTCCCGTACATGCGTTTGCATTACCACTATTGATGACAACGGCTTTTGCGGTCTCATATTCTGACACTGTCTTTTGGTCCACCAGAACCGGTGCTGCTTTTACGACATTTCGTGTAAAAACTCCTGCTGTTACTGCCGGCTGGCTGGAAAAAATCATTGCCATATCTTTATTGGTCTTTCCAGGTTTTACCCCTGCCCGGAGACCTGCTGCTAAAAATCCTTTTGGAGTTGTTACACCGCCTTCTATTTCTTTCCACTTCATATTTTTTATCCTCCCTTTCTTTTACGGGAACATAGGAGCTTGCATCAAGCCTTCTTGTTCCGCAAATCCGAACATCAGGTTCATATTTTGTATTGCCTGACCTGCTGCTCCTTTTACCAGGTTATCCATTGCACCCATCATGATCACTCGGTTGGTTCTTGGATCCACTTTGATATTTACATCTACAAAATTACTTCCTTCTACCCATCTGGTTTCCGGACAGTCTCCCGGATTCAGTACCCGGACAAAATATTCATCTTTATAATAGGACTGATAAATCTCTCTGATTTCTGCTTCTGTTACTTTTTTAGTGAGACTTGCATAAGCTGTCACCAGGATTCCTCTGTTCATCGGAACTAAGTGAGGAGTAAAATTAAGAACTACCGGCTTTCCTGAGGCATAGGAAAGCTGTTCCTCGATCTCCGGTGTATGTCTGTGGGTTGCAACCCCATATGCTTTTATATTTTCATTAACCTCACAATACAGATTAGCAACCTTTGCTCCTCTACCAGCCCCTGAAGTTCCAGATTTTGCATCAATAATAATGGTATTGACATCAATCAGTCCTTCCTTTGCCAGCGGGTAAACAGAAAGGATGGAACAGGTTGGATAACATCCAGGATTGGCAATCAATCTGGCATTTTTTATCTGTTCCCTGTTAATCTCACAAAGTCCATATACTGCTTCTTCAATATACCCGGGACTCTGGTGTTTGATTCCATACCACTTCTCATAAATATTCACATCTTTGATACGAAAATCTGCACTTAAATCAATAACTTTTGTATTCGTCAACACTTCTTCATTAATCAAAGAGGCACAAAGGCCCTGGGGAGTTGCCGTAAATACAACGTCAGCTTTTTTACAAAGTTCTTCCATATTGTCATCCAGACATCTGGCATCTACCAGTTCAAACATATTTCTATAAATAGAGGCATATTGTTCGTCAATATAGCTTCTTGATCCATACCATACAATCTCAACGTCTTTATGTCCCATCAGGAGTCTTACCAGTTCTGCGCCTGCATAACCGGTAGATCCAATGATACCTGCTTTTATCATATTCATCTCTCCATTTTTCTTTTTTTTCATTTTCTTAGAAAAAGGATCTTTGTCCGTCTTCCTAAAATGCATATTCTATACAACGCTCATAATTATACATCCCATTTGTATTTTATGCAAGGCTTAAATAGAGTTTTTTTTCGCACTTTTCCCTTTAATATAGAAAAACCCCCGAAAATCCGTCCAAAACCATCCATTTTACCCTTGTTTTTTCTTCATTTTTCTCTTGTTTTTTCTATTTTGCAGAAAAATCTTTGAAAAAAAATCAAAAAAGGGGTTGCATATTATTCATAAACGTTGTATATTTATTATTGCAACAAACAAACCAGAAAAATAAAGTCTTATGACTTTAAAGTGGATGAATAAGATAATCCCAAATAGAGATATAAATAAAGGAGGACGTAAGTCATGAAAGAAAAAGTTGTTTTAGCATATTCAGGCGGTCTGGATACTACCGCTGTTATTCCTTGGTTAAAAGAAACCTATAATTATGATGTAATCTGCTGCTGTGTTGATGTAGGACAGGAAAGCGAACTGGATGGTCTGGATGAAAGAGCAAAAATTTCCGGAGCAGAAAAATTATATATTCTGGATGTTGTTGATGAATTTGTAGATGACTTTATTATGCCAACCGTAAAAGCCGGTGCTGTTTATGAAAACAAATATTTACTGGGAACTGCTTTTGCAAGACCATTAATCGCAAAAAAATTAGTTGAAATTGCAAGAAAAGAAGGTGCTGTTGCAATTTGCCATGGTGCTACCGGAAAAGGAAACGATCAGGTTCGTTTCGAACTTGGTATCAAAGCGTTAGCTCCTGATATTAAAGTAATTGCTCCATGGAGATGCAACGATACATGGAAGATGCAGTCTCGTCAGGATGAAATCGATTATTGTAAAGCTCATGGTATTGATCTTCCATTCTCTCCTGACAGCAGCTACAGTCGCGACCGGAACTTATGGCACATCAGCCACGAAGGACTGGAATTGGAAGATCCTTCACAGGAACCAAATTATGAACACCTGCTTGTATTAGGTGTCAGCCCGGAAAAAGCTCCGGATGAACCGGAATATATCACCCTTTCTTTTGAGCAAGGTGCACCTGTTGCATTAAATGGCCAGAAAATGAAAGCTTCCGATATTCTTCGCAAATTAAATGAACTTGGCGGAAAACATGGTATTGGTATCATTGATATCGTGGAAAATCGTGTTGTTGGTATGAAATCCAGAGGTGTTTATGAAACTCCTGGTGGAACGATTCTGGTAGAAGCACATACTCAGCTGGAAGAATTAATTCTGGATCGTGATACCTTATCCTTGAAGAAAGAGCTGTCTAACAGATTTGCAAATATCTTATATGAAGGCAAATGGTTTACTCCTCTTCGTGAGGCATTACAGGCATTTGTAGAAAAAACACAGGAACCTGTTACCGGTGAAGTAAAATTAAAACTTTACAAAGGAAATATTATCAAAGCAGGTACTACTTCTCCAAACTCCATGTACAGTGAATCATTAGCAAGCTTCACAACCGGAGATCTTTATGATCACCATGATGCAGAAGGATTTATCAATCTGTTTGGTCTGTCCTTACGGGTACG
Source organism: Lachnospiraceae bacterium (assembly GCA_022766905.1). Classification (GTDB taxonomy): domain Bacteria; phylum Bacillota; class Clostridia; order Lachnospirales; family Lachnospiraceae; genus SIG292. The sequence continues at coordinate 9,623 of JALEPU010000155.1, read as the reverse complement.
TGCAATGCTCAATGAAAAGAAAAAACAGGAAGATTTGTCAAACTAATTTTATAGACCGATTACCCTAATCATATAATGGGAATGTTGCAAAATATTTTACAACATTCCCATTTACTATGAAGTATCTTTTTACGTATTTTGCACATACTACTTCTAACTTTTTGGAAGAAGGTGCAGGAATATGAAACTTATTTCTTCTATTTTAGAGCCTGTTTTTTTCATTTGTTTTGGCGGAATTGGGTATTATTTTCTGGAAATTCTGTTTCGCGGCGAATCCCATTATAGTATGATGCTTTGCGGCGGTTTTGCTTTTTATCTGGTCAGTCTTTTGAACCGTTCTCTGGAAAACCGTTTTTTAGTTATTACCCGCATGATTCTTTCTGCCCTTCTGATCACTTTCCTGGAATTTTGTTTCGGATACTATTATAACCTTTTTTTGCATCAGCAGGTCTGGGATTACTCCACCCATCTGTTTCATTATCAAGGACAAGTCTGCCTGACTTTTTCCATCCTCTGGTTCTTTTTGTCCTATCCCCTCTTCTACCTGGAACGTTTTTTCCGCTTTCATCTTTTTTCTTTTTTCGAGACACCTTGACATCATCTTTCTTACGCTCCAATGAAACATCTATTACTTAATTTCTGACTTTTTTTCCTCTTTTAGCTTGTAAAACCGTCCTATTTCAGGTAAAATAAAATGCTGAAAGAATAACATAGAAATGAGGAAATAATATGGCACAATTATGGGGTGGCCGTTTTACAAAAGAAACGGACCAATTAGTTTATAATTTTAATGCTTCCATCGGATTTGACCAGAAATTTTACAAGCAGGATATTGAAGGTTCTATGGCACATGTGAAGATGCTTGCTGCCTGCGGCATTCTGACCGTGGAAGAAAAAGACCAGATTCTTGCGGGCCTTTCCGGCATCTTAAAAGACGTAGAAGAAGGCACCCTGGAAATTACAAGCGAATACGAAGATATTCACAGTTTTGTAGAAGCCAATCTGATTGACCGCATCGGAGATGCCGGCAAGAAACTTCATACCGGACGAAGCCGAAACGACCAGGTTGCTTTGGATATGAAGCTTTATATCCGGGATGAAATTGTGGAAATCAAAGAGCTGGTTCTTCACCTGATGGAAGTGCTTCACCGTATCATGAAGGAAAATATTCATACTTATATGCCTGGATTTACCCATCTGCAAAAAGCCCAGCCGGTTACACTGGCTCATCATGTTGGTGCATATATGGAAATGTTCAAAAGGGATTTTGGACGTCTTTGCGATATTTATGATCGTATGAACTACTGCCCGCTTGGTGCAGGCGCTCTTGCAGGGACCACTTATCCACTGGACAGAGAAATGACAGCAAGTCTGCTTGGTTTTTACGGGCCTACTCTTAACAGTATGGATTCTGTATCTGACCGGGATTACCTGATTGAGCTGTTATCTGCTTTATCCACGATCATGATGCATTTAAGCCGATTTTGTGAAGAAGTGATTCTGTGGAATTCCAACGAATACCAATTTGTCGAAATCGATGACAGCTATAGCACCGGAAGCAGCATTATGCCTCAGAAGAAAAATCCCGATATTGCAGAACTGGTTCGAGGAAAAACGGGCCGTGTTTATGGAGCAATGACGACTCTTCTTACTACCATGAAGGGAATTCCTCTGGCATATAACAAAGACATGCAGGAAGATAAAGAACTGACTTTTGATGCCATTGATACGGTAAAAGGTTGTCTAGCATTGTTTACCGGTATGATGGACACCATTTCTTTCCGAAAAGATAAGATGGAAGACAGTGCTAAACATGGATTTACCAATGCAACTGATGCTGCTGACTATCTGGTAAATCATGGAGTTCCATTCCGTGATGCTCATGGTATTGTAGGTCGTCTTGTACTTACCTGTATCGAAAAGAAAATTCCACTGGATGAACTTCCATTAGAGGAATATAAAGCAATCAGCCCGGTCTTTGAACAAGATATTTATGAAGCAATCAGCTTAAAGACTTGTGTGGAAAAGCGGAATACCATTGGTGCACCGGGACCGGAAGCAATGACAAAAGTAGTGGAAGAAAATGGAGCCTATCTGGAATCTTTAAAGCATTCACAGCAATAAACAGGAAAATAGGCCTCCACATAAGGAGGAAATATGAAATCCTTAAAAAAAATATATCTATTTTTTTGTGTGGCAGGGATTCTTTTTCTGACCGGATGCGGGGTAAATGTTTCTACAGATTTGAATATTGATGAGAATTTTCGCGGATGCCGAATCATCTCCTGTTCTGTTTCTTACAGTGATATTTTACAATATTTCCAGGGGGATGTTTCAAAAATTGATCATATTCTGGAGAGTAATTGTCCGGATTGTCTTTCCTATGAAAAAAAAGAAACCGGATCAGGAGTAACCTTCCTGTTTCGTCTGGATTTTCAGTCCTTAGAAGAATATCGAACCGCTCTTGGTTCTTTGTTAAACTTCAATCCGGAGATTTCATTTTACGGATCAAACAGCATTTTTTCCAAAGGCCTGAAAATATCAGAAAATTTTTCCAGTATCGATATGCTTAGGTGGTTTGAAGTCCTGTTAAAAGAAGAATACTCGATCAGTGATGATCAGCTTGAATCCCTCTGGGAAACAGGGAAAACCAGTCTCACCTTTGGCGATCACACATATATCTGTGACAATGATAAAATTGAGATTTCTTCTATCGAATATTCAGATTTTGACGGAATCGATATTTATACAACCGAAAAAGATGACAGGACCTATGAACGACTGATCCGATTTAAGATTCCAACAGAAACATTGGATAAACACAGCAAAGAGTTAGAAGATTTCTTTGCTTCCAGGGTCCCTGAAAATGCAACTGCTTTCTGGGTTCCTGCAAAAGCAGGGAAAAATTATGAGCTGACCATTTACGCAAATGATTTTCAAGCCTTGTCCGATCAGACTGCACAGGCCCTTGACGGAAAAGAGCATGAAGCTTTCGCAACTTCTACTTTTTCTGATTATCATTTTTTACATTTTAACCTGGAACGAACGGAAAAACTGGATTTTTCCTATTTCCTATGTACAGAAAATGGAGAGGTTCCTGTTACCTATTATTACAAACCAAATTCCATGACAACAGTGTCTGTAGAAATGATTCAGCAAAAAATCAACAATGAATTTACTGGAGATGCAGATAAGAATGGCTTTTATTGTCTTTTTGATTCTACTTGTACCACATTAAATGTAGGATTTTTAGGAGAAATGACCCTTCCTGTTACTTCCTATGAAATCAATACCACATTAAAAAACAAAGGAACCGTAGACCGGGAAATTTTGTTCTATTTTCAGAATTGTTTGAAAAAAGAAGAAATCAATCAGCTCACTTCCTTTTTTCAAAAAAATAATACGACCCATTTAACTATGAGTATTGAGCTGAACCAAAAAAATGGAACGCTTAAAATCCTTCAGACCGGGAACAAAGACAGTCTGAATTATTCTTCCCGTTTACTATTTGGAGCAGATAACAATACAACAAATTACAATTGCGGCCATTCCATTTTTGCTTTGTATCAGGATACAAAGCTTACCGAGCAGTTTGATCTATCCAATTTTTTAGGAGAGTCAAATAAAAAAGTATCCGGTATTTATCATTTTACACTGGATTCTTCTGAGACATTGAAAAAATTCGCGGTTACCTCTGATCAAAGTGATATTGCTTATCAGGAAACCAGCCAGAACAATTGTTATACCGTATCAGTCAAAGGATGCCACTTTACAGTAAAATACCAGGGAAGTTTATTCTATCCCCTTGCGACCATAACTTTCCTTGTCCTCATCCTGTTACTATGTTTGGTTTTATGGATGCTGACAAAGAAAAATCCAGCCCAGACGAAAAAAAGAAATTCCTGAGGATATAAAAAGATACGAAAAATATGGCAATGTCCCACTGCACACTGAGAGATTCAAAGTCCATTCCCGGTAACAAAAGCAAATTTTTCGGAATTTATATAAAAGGAACAATATGATTACCGGGAATGGACTTTGAATATCAGTATAAATCGCCTCTTCTATCCTTCTCTCTGGATCCTTACATCTAACTGATTATATGGAATGGAAATTCCTTCCTGATCAAATCTTTTTTTGATTTTCTCCAGGACTGCCCAACGGACCGGCCAGTAATCTTCCATCGGAACCCAAAAACGGATTCCCATCTCAATACAGCTTGCGGCAAAATCACTGACATAAATCTGGATTCCCTTGTCTTTTAAACATTCCGTCTGATTCATAATCACATCAGTTAGAACAGATTTAACCAGATCAATGTTCTCCGCATAATCAATTCCTACGATTAAATCAATTCTTCGGATTTCCTGCCTCGTTACATTGGTAAGACTACAGTTGGATATGACACCATTTGGAATTACAACCGTCTTATTATCCATAGTCTGTAATCTGGTATAAAACAAATCAATATCCTGTACCGTTCCTTCGTTTTTTGAGTTATCTTCAATAATATAGTCACCAATCTGAAATGGCTTCAACATCAGAATCAATACTCCTCCGGCAATATTAGACATGCTTCCTTGCAAAGCCATACCGATTGTAAGAGCTGCTGAACCAAGCAACGCTACAATTGTAGAACCGGCTACACCTATCTTCGTTACTGCCCAGAACAGAACAAGGGCTTTTAATCCCATGTTAGTAAAAGAATATAGGAAACGAACAACGCCTTGATCCATTCTGTTTTCCAGAACTCTCTCTACCGTCTTTGCGATTTTCTTTGCGATTTTAAATCCAATCATTACCATAATACCAGCAATGATTAAATTCCCTGCAAATTCTAAGAGTCCGGTTGCAACTTTATCTCCATAATTCAATATTTTGTCCAATGAAAAATTTTTTACATTATTCAAAAAACTATTCTCCGGATTCAGGTTCTCAACAATCTGCTCTACAGAAGTACTCACTGTCGCTGTCTCTGTCGCAGATCCTGTAGCTTCCGTCGCAGCTGTGACTGCCTGAACAAACAATTTCATTCCTTGCATCATACTTTTGTCCTTTCCTGCTATGTAATGTATTCTATTGTCAATCTCTTATATTTTAGCTTGTTTTTTTTAAAAAATCCACCAGTATTTTTTCCCATAAAATGAGGAGGGCATAACTGATCTCAGTCACAACCTCCTCTTATTCTGATTCATCTGATACAACTATCTGGCTGTTATTTTTATAAAAAACTATTTTCTTACCCGGACAATACAGGTTTTTTTCACTGAAGTACCTTTAATTCTGACTGTAACCGTACATTTTCCTGTCTTTTTCTTTGGTGTGATTTTTCCGGAAGAGCTTACGGAAGCAATCTTCGTATTGGAAGATGAAAAAACTAACTTATCGCCTTTTTTCTTATTCTTAATGGTTCCTTTGATATAACAGGTTTGCTTTTTCCCATATCGAAGTGTAATATCGGAATAATTAAGTTTTAACGTTCTTTTTGCTGTTGTCGTAGTTGTAGAAGCAGCCTTTGCTGTCGTGGCTGTTGTCTGGGTACTGCTTGTTGCTGTCTTAGAGGCATTCAACCTGCTTTTTAAACGAAAATAATGTAAAGTAGAAGAATTCTTATTCAATTCTCTGTCTGCTTTCGCATAGGTAACACCACTTTGCTGCCATTTCCAGTTCTGTTCTAACAGCACGACTTGGGAAGATGTCACTTTCTGAACAATGGCCCAATGACTGGATACACCGGATGAATTGGTACAACGTACAATATCTCCCACCTGAGGAGAAGATACCTCAACAAAAGAATCTCCCGATACAGTTGGCGTACAACCCGGAAGAAGATTATAAGGTGTCACCCCATATACTTTTCCATAATACTTTTTTACCAGGGCAGCACATGAATATGTCGCACTGGATCCATCGCTTCCCCCCGGCCGATAAATTGCATTCACACCGTTATAAGAATCAACGACCTGAGCTGTCTTTGTTACTTTCACACAAGTCATCGCATTTCCATTCATAGAAAAACCAAAAACAAGACCTGCAATTAAAAAAAGTGTTAAGAATGATGATACTAACTTCTTCATGGAGTGCCTGCTCCTCCTTCCATAATCTGTTACTTATCATACTATATTCTTAACACTTTTGCAATATTTTAAATTATTTTCTAACTATATTTACAAAAATAACACCATTTTTTATTCAAATGTTCCAGAACAAACAGTCGTTATTTTGCTTCAATATAGCCTTGAGCTGTTAAAAGTTCTGCACAGAGGATGGCTCCTCCTGCTGCACCTCTTACAGTATTATGAGAAAGACCGATAAACTTATAATCGTAAATGGAGTCTTCTCTCAGTCTGCCCATGGATACTCCCATCCCTTTCTCATAGTCTTTGTCTAACTGGACCTGTGGACGATTGTCCTCTTCCAGATACTGAATGAACTGCTTTGGTGCACTTGGAAGATCCAGTTCCTGTGGAAGACCTTTAAAATTTACCCAACGGTCAATAATTTCTTCTTTCGTTGGTTTCTTTCTGAAGTTTACAAATACAGCTGCTGTATGTCCATCTAAAACTGGTACACGAATACACTGTGTTGTAATCTTTGGTTCTTCTGCTTTCACAACCTGTCCATCCACCACTTTACCAAACAGGCGAAGTGGCTCCTGTTCGCTCTTTTCTTCCTCACCACCAATATATGGAATAATGTTTTCCACCATCTCCGGCCAGTCTTTAAAAGTTTTTCCTGCACCGGAAATCGCCTGATAAGTTGTAGCGACAACCTCTGTTGGCTCAAATTCTTTTAAGGCATATAAAGCAGGGGCATAGCTCTGGATCGAACAATTTGGTTTTACTGCAACAAAACCTTTCTTTGTTCCAAGACGTTTTTTCTGTTCCTCAATCAGGGCAAAATGTTCCGGGTTAATCTCTGGTACTACCATTGGAACATCCGGTGTCCATCTGTGTGCACTGTTATTGGAAACAACAGGAGTTTCTGTCTTTGCATACGCATCTTCAATAGCACGAATCTCTTCTTTTGTCATATCAACTGCGCTGAACACGAAGTCTACGCAGGAAGCTACTTTTTCTACTTCATTTACATTCATGACAACAATATCTTCTACTGCCTTTGGCATTGGTTTTGCCATCTTCCAGCGTGCTCCAACTGCTTCCTTATATGTCTTCCCTGCAGAACGAGGACTGGCTGCAATAGCAACTACCTCATACCATGGATGATTCTCCAACAGGGAGATAAATCTCTGTCCAACCATACCGGTACCACCTAGGATACCTACTCGTAATTTCTTATCCATCTGTCAAATCTCCTTTTTCTTTGTCGTAAAGTCTTGTCTATTGTATCAGGAGAAATGAAGGAAGTCAAGACTATTCCTTCATATCCAGGTCTTCCTGTGTGAAACATTCCTCAATAGCGCCTCCTGGTGCAACCATCGGCCAGACTTTATCGTCCATATCAATCATACAATCAATCAGGAATGGACGATTGATTTTTCTTGCATAGTTAAATGCTTCCTCAAACTCTTCGATGGTCGTTACTCTACGTCCTTCTGCGCCCAGTGCTTCTGCCACTTTTACAAAATCCGCTCCATCATTTAAAGTCGTATAGGAATATCTCTCTTCATAGAACAGATTCTGCCATTGTCTTACCATACCCAGTACATGATTGTTAATTACAACTTCAATGACCGGAATCTGATATCTGGCTGCCGTTGCAATCTCATTCATATTCATACGGAAACAGCCGTCACCTGCCACATTGATAACTGTCTTATCGGGGCAACCCATTTTTGCCCCAATAGAAGCTCCCAGGCCATAACCCATGGTTCCAAGACCACCGGAAGTAAGGAAGGTTCTTGGCTCTTTAAATTTAAAGTACTGAGCAGTCCACATCTGATGCTGTCCAACTTCTGTACAAACAATAGCATCCCCTTGCGTCAGTTCATACATTTTCTCAATAACTCCAGGTCCTGTCAGCCCTTTCTTTTCATAATGAAGAGGATATTTTTCTTTTAACTCTTCTACTTCTTTGATCCACTCAGAATGATCCTGCTGTTCTAATCGTTTATTAATAAGAGTCAGTACTGCTTTAATGTCTCCGATTACCTGGGCATCTGCTTTAATATTTTTATTAATTTCGGCAGGATCAACGTCAATATGTAATACAGTCGCATTTCTTGCAAAAGTAGATGCGCTTCCGATTACACGGTCACTGAAACGTGCTCCTAAAGTAATCAAAAGATCACAGTTGGAAATGCCCAGATTGGATGCTTTTGTTCCATGCATTCCAACCATACCGGTATAAAGAGGATCTGTTCCGTCAAACGCACCTTTTCCCATTAAAGTATCGGCTACCGGACTATTTACTTTGTCTACAAATTCCCGTATTTCATCTTTGGCATCTGCACTGATACATCCTCCGCCCAGAAAAATAAACGGACGTTTTGCGCTCTCAATGATTTCAACTGCATTTCTGATATCTGCTTCCCGGATTAAATGAGCCAGCGGATATATTTTCTGTTTTGGCATTGGTACATACTGGCAGGTATTGGCTGTCACATCTTTGGTAACATCCACAATAACCGGGCCTCTCCGGCCTGTCATGGCAATTTCAAATGCTCTTCGGATTGTATCTGCCAAATGTTCAATTTCTTTTACAATGAATCCATGTTTTGTAATTGGCATAGTAATACCTGTAATATCTACTTCCTGAAAACTATCTTTACCAAGAAGCGGTTTGCCAACGTTACAGGTAATTGCAACAACAGGAACAGAATCCATATATGCTGTCGCTATCCCGGTTACCAGGTTCGTCGCACCTGGTCCGGATGTAGCAAAGCAGACGCCTACTTTACCCGTTGCCCGGGCGTATCCATCTGCCGCATGGGCAGCTCCCTGCTCATGAGAAGTAAGAATATGAGTAATCTCACTTCCTTTTTTATATAATTCATCATATACATTTAAAATAGTACCGCCCGGATATCCAAAAACAGTATCCACTCCCTGTTCTTTTAAACATTCCAGAATGATCTGAGCACCATTTAATATCTTCGGTTTCATGAAAAATACCTCTTTCTAAATTACAGTTCTAAAACAGCACCTCTGTTGCCGGAGGTAACCATGGATGCATAGCGGGCTACATAACCTTCTGTAATTGCAGGAGTTCTTGGTACCCACTCTGCTTTTCTTTTTGCCATCTCTTCCTCAGAGACAGCCACGTCTAAACGGTTGTTATCGATGTCGATCTGAATAATATCTCCTTCTTCTACCAATGCAATTGGGCCTCCAACTGCTGCTTCCGGAGAAACATGGCCAATGCAGGCTCCTCTGGATGCACCGGAAAAACGTCCGTCTGTAATCAGGGCAACACTGGATCCAAGTCCCATACCCATAATCGCAGAAGTCGGATTTAACATTTCTCTCATACCAGGTCCGCCTTTTGGTCCTTCATAGCGAATGACTACAACATCTCCGGCTTTAATCTTACCACCTTTGATTGCAGCAATAGCATCTTCTTCACAATCAAAGACACGAGCCGGTCCTTCAAATTTCATTACTTCCGGTGCTACGGCGGAACGTTTTACAACACCGGTATCCGGTGCCAGGTTACCACGAAGC
>JALEPU010000149.1 GCA_022766905.1 Lachnospiraceae bacterium | reverse complement strand
TCCTTCAGACATCACCTCACGGTGACACCCTTGCTGTTCGGCTATATCCTTCCCACTGCCGGGCGGATTCGGGACTTTCACCCGTTAGAACGTGCGCCCGCCGGGCGCACAATAAAAAACAGCCATCCTTCTGGATGACTGTCTTTTGTCTTTTTTATTCGGCAATCGGAAAACCAATTACAGTCTTGCTGGGTTTAATTTTACACCAGGACCCATTGTTGAAGAAATTACAACGCTCTTTAAGTACTGGCCCTTTGCTGCTGCCGGTTTTGCTTTGATGATTGCTTCGATTAACGTCTGGAAGTTGTCCGCTAATTTTTCTTCTGAGAAAGAAGCTTTACCAAGTGGAACGTGGATGATGTTTGTTTTGTCTAATCTATATTCAATTTTACCGGCTTTAATGTCGTTGATTGCTTTTGTAACGTCCATTGTAACAGTACCGGCTTTCGGGTTAGGCATTAAGCCCTTAGGTCCAAGGATACGACCTAAACGACCAACGATACCCATCATATCTGGTGTAGCAACAACTACATCGAAGTCTAACCAGCCTTCTTTCTGGATTCTTGGTACTAATTCGTCGCCGCCTACATAATCAGCGCCTGCAGCCTTAGCTTCTTCTACTTTGTCACCTTTTGCAAATACTAAAACACGTACTGTTTTACCTGTTCCATGAGGAAGTACTACAGCACCACGTACCTGCTGGTCTGCATGACGTCCGTCAACACCTAAACGGATGTGAGCTTCGATTGTCTCGTCAAATTTTGCATTTGCACATTTTTTTACTAAGCTAACTGCTTCTGCTACGTCATATGCGACAGTTCTGTCTACTAACTTAGCAGCCTCTAAATATCTTTTACCCTTTTTCATTCTAATGACCTCCTGTGGTATTATCGGGAGCTACCCTCCCACTTATCTGAGTCTGTTCATCTCAAATTCTCTATGAGCGAAATACTACTCTTCAACTGTGATTCCCATACTTCTTGCAGTACCTGCGATCATGCTCATTGCAGCTTCTAAGCTTGCAGCGTTCAGATCCGGCATCTTCATCTCTGCAATCTCTTTGATCTTATCTTTAGAGATCGTAGCAACTTTGTTCTTGTTAGGAACTCCGGAACCGGATTTAAGATTACATGCTTTCTTTAAAAGAACGGCTGCAGGTGGAGTCTTTGTTACGAAGCTGAAGCTTCTGTCCTGGTAAACTGTAATTACGACAGGAATGATAAGATCTCCCTTGTCAGCGGTTCTGGCATTGAACTCTTTTGTAAACTGTACGATGTTAACACCGTGCTGTCCTAATGCTGGACCAACCGGCGGAGCAGGTGTTGCCTTGCCTGCTGGAATCTGTAATTTAATATAACCTGTTACTTTTTTCGCCATGATAGCGCACCTCCTGAATACTGTGGTAATTGCGGGGATGTCCCTCCCACCGTCTGTATCTTCACAGACATCAACTCAAACTACATCTTTCTAATCTCGGTAAATCCAATCTCCACAGATGTTGCACGACCAAACATATCTACGTCGATCGTTACGGTCTGTTTTGCCATATTGATTGCTTTTACGATGCTTTGTGTTCCTTCCCAGGCACCTGAAATAACTTCGATGGAATCGCCTTCCTCCACGTCGATCTCAACGGCTGCTTCCCTGGAAATACCCAGGTTCTTCATCTCCGCTTCGGTTAATGGAATCGGCTGTGATCCAGGTCCTACGAAGCCTGTTACCCCTCTGGTGTTACGTACTACGTACCAGGTGTCATCATTCTGAATCATATGAATCAGTACATAGCCGGGGAACATCTTCTTGGAAACAACTTTCTTCGCTCCGTTCTTCATCTCAACGACATCCTGAACCGGAACAATCACTTCTAAAATCTGATCTTGCAGCTTTCTGTTCTCAATTGTCTTCTCAATATTGGCTTTGACTTTGTTTTCATAGCCGGAATAGGTATGGACTACATACCATTTTGCTTCTGACATATACTCACCTTTGCCCTTATTTGATCAATAGGTTGATACCATACTTCAGTACCATATCTAATATTGCAATTATAATTCCTAAGATAACAGATACGACCACAACGACCGCTGTCTCTTTCGTTAACTGCTCTGTGTCTGGCCAAATAATCTTATTAAATTCTGACTTCAGGGACTGGAACCAGGACGCTGCCTTGGATGTATCTTTTTTATTTCCCATCGTTTCTCCTCCTATAAAATCAGACCAGATTATTTTGTCTCTTTGTGCAGAGTGTGAGCCTTACAGAACTTACAATATTTCTTTGTTTCCATTCTGTCAGGATGATTCTTCTTTTCCTTTGTCATGTTATAATTACGCTGTTTGCATTCCGTACATGCCAATGTGATTCTTACGCGCACAACTTCCACCTCCATTATATTTGTACTTTAAGGCATAAAAAAAAGACCTCTTCCATCGCCACAATACTATAACACAAATCAAGGTCTGCCGTCAATACCTTTTTCCACAAAGAATTTTTTATCCACAAGTTACCCACATTTTCTTTCTTTATGTGGATAACTCGACTTTTTACTCCCCATTTTCTTCCTGACTCAGACTCTTACTGCTTGTAAAATGGTCGTTTCTCTTATCCACATCCCTGTGCATAAAGTTATCCACTTATCCACAGAACAATTTCTTTTCTTTTTCCGTCTGAAAATGGCTTGAATATTCTATTGACTTTGAAGCCTGCAAATGATAATATGGAAGAACTCTTTACATTATCTTGTGCTAAATTTTAATTTGCATACAAGATGTAGTTGTTTGTATATTCTGAATTTTTCTGTTTATTTTGTTTATTATACAAAAGTTCGAAAGGTGAGAAGGAGGTTTTATGATGAATGATATGAGTGGAATCAAAGTAATCAAAAAAGATTTTACAAAAGAGGATTTTAACGTACAAAAGGTTGTAGTAGCTGTCAACAAATCGGCAGAAAGAGCTCTTGTCACTTTTACGCCGGAAGAACTTGATTTTATCTGCAACTTTGTGGAAGAAAAGGTGCTTTCCATGCATATTTCCGAGATTTCCATTGCGAAGATGCATAATGTGGTAGAAGGCGCTTTGGAACAGACCAATCCGATCGTTGCCAAAAGTTATCGTGACTACCGCAATTATAAACAGGATTTTGTTCAGATGCTGGATGAAGTCTATAAGAAGAGCCAGTCTATTATGTATATCGGAGACAAGGAGAACAGCAATACAGACAGTGCTCTTGTCTCTACCAAGCGAAGCCTGATCTTTAATGAACTGAATAAAGAATTATATAAGAAGTTTTTCCTGACAACCGAAGAAAAGCAGGCATGCCGGGATGGTTATCTGTATATCCACGATATGTCTGCCAGACGGGATACGATGAACTGCTGTCTTTTCGATGTCAAAAGCGTTCTGACCGGCGGCTTCGAGATGGGGAATCTGTGGTACAACGAACCAAAGACTTTGGATGTGGCCTTTGATGTAATCGGCGACATCGTTCTCAGTGCTGCCAGCCAGCAGTACGGCGGCTTTACCGTTCCAAGCATTGAACTGATCCTGGAACCATTTGCAGAAAAGTCTTATGAAAAATATGTCAAAAAATATACCTCTCTCGGATTGTCTTCCAAAAAGGCAGAAGAAGAAGCTTTAAAAGATGTAAAATATGAATTTATGCAGGGATTCCAGGGACTGGAGTATAAATTCAACAGCGTTTCTTCCAGCCGGGGCGATTATCCGTTCATTACAGTAACCGCCGGTACCGGTACGGGACGTTTTGCAAAGATGGGAACCATTTCCATGCTTCAGGTAAGAAGAAACGGCCAGGGCAAGAAAGGCCAGAAAAAGCCGGTACTCTTTCCGAAGATCGTCTTCCTTTACGATAAAAATCTTCATGGACCGGGATGCGAACTGGAAGATGTTTTTGAAGAAGGTATTTTATGCTCTTCCAAGACCATGTACCCTGACTGGTTAAGTCTTACGGGAGAAGGATACATTTCCAGTATGTACAAAAAGTACGGTGAAATCATCAGTCCGATGGGCTGTCGTGCCTTTTTATCCCCATGGTATGAAAGAGGTGGCATGGAACCGGCAGATGAACAGGACAAGCCGGTCTTTATCGGTCGTTTTAATATTGGTGTTGTCAGCCTTCATCTTCCTATGATCTACGCCAAAGCCCAGCAGGAAAGCCGGGATTTCTATGAGGTTCTGGACTATTACCTGAATCTGATCCGGAAGCTTCACATTCGTACCTACGCTTACCTGGGCGAGTTAAAAGCTTCCACCAACCCTCTTGCTTACTGCGAAGGCGGCTTTTTAGGCGGACATTTAGGACTTCACGATAAGATCAAGCCTCTTCTTAAGACAGCAACCGCTTCCTTTGGGATTACTGCTTTAAACGAACTCCAGCAGCTTCATAATCAGAAGTCTCTTGTGGAAGACGGTCAGTTTGCACTGGAAGTGCTTCAGCATATCAATGACAAGGTCAATGAATTTAAAAAAGAAGATGGACACCTGTATGCCATTTATGCTACTCCGGCAGAGAATCTGTGCGGGCTCCAGGTCAAACAGTTCCGTAAAAAATACGGCATCATTGAAAATGTTTCAGACCGGGAATATGTCAGCAACGGATTCCACTGTCATGTCACAGAAGATATTACTCCGATTCAGAAACAGGACCTGGAATATCGGTTCTGGGAATTATCCAACGGCGGTAAGATTCAATATGTCAAATATCCGATTGATTATAATCTGGAAGCAATCCGGACTTTAGTCCGCCGGGCCATGGATATGGGTCTTTATGAGGGCGTCAATCTGTCCCTTGCTTATTGCGATGACTGTGGTCACGAGGAACTGGAGATGGATGTATGTCCAAAATGCGGAAGTCACAACCTGACTAAGATTGACCGGATGAACGGTTATCTTTCCTATTCCAGAGTAAAAGGCGACACCCGTTTAAACGATGCCAAGATGGCAGAAATTGCAGAAAGGAAGAGTATGTAACATGAGATACCATAATATTACAAAAGATGATATGTTAAATGGTGAAGGGCTCCGGGTTGTTTTGTGGGTATCCGGTTGCAGCCATCATTGTAAGAACTGTCACAATCCTGTGACCTGGGATCCGGATGAGGGACTTCCTTTTGATGAAGCCGCGAAAGAAGAACTTTTTGCCGCACTTTCCAAACCGTATATCTCCGGGATTACATTAAGCGGTGGAGACCCTCTTTACTGCGCGAATCGCCCTGCCATCGGAGAGCTGGTTAAGGAAATCAAGAGCTGTTTTCCGAATAAGACGATCTGGCTTTACACCGGATATACCTGGGAGGCAATTTCTGACCTTCTCTTTCTTCCATATATAGATGTGTTAATTGATGGAAAGTTTGTAGAAAGTCTGAAAGATCCCAAACTTCACTGGCGAGGCAGCTCCAATCAGAGAATCATCGATGTCAAAGCATCTCTCATGGAGGATCAGGTCGTCCTTTATGAAAATGATATGCCTTCCAAAAAGATTCAGATTCAGGGCTTTTCCCTTCATCGGGCCACCCAGGCCATACTTTCGATATAAACAGGAGACCGACTACTATGAACATTAAGATTAAATATTTTACCGATCAAATTGAAAAGTTAACTTACATCGATGGAAAATCCGACTGGATTGATCTTCGAGCTGCAAAGGATATTACTTTAAAAGCAGGAGAATTTCAGTTAATTCCTCTCGGCATTGCCATGGAGCTTCCAAAAGGGTATGAAGCTCATATTGTACCAAGAAGCAGTACATTTAAGAATTTTGGAATTATTCAGACAAATAGCATGGGCGTAATCGATGAAACATATTGCGGTGATAACGATCAGTGGTTCTTCCCGGCATATGCTCTGCGGGACACTCAGATTCACACAAACGACCGAATCTGTCAGTTCCGTATTATGGAGCATCAGCCAGCCATTACATTTTGTGAAACAGATCTTTTGGGACATGAAGACCGGGGCGGACATGGAAGTACGGGAAAGGCTTGATCGGCTGTGAAAAAACACCTGTTTTCTTTGACCGGACGGTTTGACAGGCTGTCAAAAGGCAGTCTGTCTTCTTCTCTGTCTTCTTTTTTCTCCGTTTTTCAAAACTTCCTTTATCCAATCCGCTGTCCGATCTGCGGATCTGTCCCTCCTGTTTCTTCGTTTCATTCACCGGATTCTCCTGCTCTTATTTGTCCTTCCTGCTATGATTCGATTACTTTCGTCACCCAACCGTTTTGCTATTCCTGCGGAAAACCACTTTCCGATGATGAGCAGGAATTCTGCCATGACTGTACTCTGCACCCAAAAAGTTTCTCCCGGGGTTTTTCTCTGGCTGTCTATGACGCTGTCACTCAGCCTTCTCTCGCCGCCATAAAATATAAAAACAAGCGGCAATATATGAATTTTTATGTTCAGGAAACCATAAAAAGATACGAAGATCTTTTTTTACAGCTCCACTTCGATGCTATTTTTCCGGTCCCCATTCATCCAAAAAGGCGAAAAAAAAGAGGCTTTAATCAAGCCGAGCTTCTTGCACAGGAGCTGGGAAAGTCCCTGCATCTTCCTGTCTGTGATTCTGTATTAATCAGAACGATCAATACCCTTCCGCTGAAAACTCTTTCTCCGGACAAACGTCTGAAAAGTCTGGAAAAAGCATTTTCTTTTCCTCCCGGTTATGAAGACGCCGTTTTACCTTATCGGAGAGTTTTGCTGGTAGATGATATTTATACCACCGGTGCAACTATGGAAGCCTTAACCAGACTGTTAAAAAGCCATGGGGTGAAGGAAGTCTATGTATTTTCGATTTGTATCGGGCAGGGGTTGTAAAAGGACTATACATGGAAATCCTCTTTTTGCTGCTGCCTCTTTTAGGGAATTTCTGCAAAACAGCGTCTTCAAAATCTGATCGCCGGACGAATGTAAACTCAAAGCAGCTTTGTCATATATAATAAGATGAACCATCACAGAAAAACTCCTTCTGAGTTTTTCTGTGATGGTTCTTTCCTTAATTTTAGAAAGCTGCTTTTCAGACAGTACTTCCATCCGGCATTTTTCAGACGCTGTTTTGGAAATTCCACCAAAATTGGCAAATGCAAAAAGATGGATTTTCCATGTACAGTATCAACTTCCGATCTATCATTTAACATTTTAACCGAAGCAATTATTCGGTTATAAGCATGTAGCGAAACGGATTGCGAATATCCACTTGTCTTCAACGAAAAATGTGCAATCATATTATATGGTCTGTATTTGGACAAAGATATGACGTCTTTACTTTGTAGCAAACCCTTTTCGTGTATAAATACCGTAGGAGCTATGCTCCAGTGGTGAAATTATTCAGTTTTTACCACATTTTGCAACACCCCTTTTATTTGATGGTTACCTCTACCGTCAGGGACGTGGTTACGGTCGCTCCGCTTGGATTAGTCAGGTGTACCTGTACTTTTCCTGACTCTTCATCGATCTCATCTACATTGATATATGGTTCAAAGGCTTCGCTTTCAAGGGTTGATAATTTGCTTTGGTACGAATCCACATGGATGACGTATGATTTCTGATCGAAAACTGCCTTCTGTCCTTCCTCTAAACCTTTTACCGTAATATCAGCCGCTATGATTCTGACTTCTCTGGTTACTTTCTTTTCAATTACAGCTCTTGCCACAATATCAACAGTGCTGGATGGGAAGATGACTCCATTCGGCAATGCCGTATTATCCAGAGTAATGGTCTGCTCCATGCTTTCCTCTTTACCGGATACATCCAGATCATCCAGTCTAAGCTCTGTAATTGTCTCCAGTTTATCATCCGGAGCTGCAATCACAACGGTCTTAGGTTCATATTCAAAGGCCGAAATACCATATCCATTTTTAACTTTTCCAGTAGTTGACATAACGACACTGATCTCTTTTGTCCGCCATAATTCTATCTTTACATCCACCGCCGCTGTTTCACAGTCAATGGTGCTGGATTCTACCTGATCTCCATTCTGATCATAGAACTTGACAGATTGGCGGGTGGAAATATCTTTGGACGCTCCACTTACATCAACCTGAACTTTAATTTCCTTTAATCGCTTCACTAAAGTCTCAGAACCGGATACCTCTACCATATTTGGCGAAGATGTCTTGCTTCCGATGGCATATCCATTTGCCGGGGTACCAATCGTCTCTATGGTAACCGGAACCATGGTCTCTTCTCTGTCTTCAATTCTGACTTTTAAAGTATTGATTCTGCCCATTGTAATGTCAAGCTGACTGGCATTAAACTGACCGGTATTTTTTGATATCGTGACATCAATCGGAACAGCATTGACAATGGACAATTTGGATAAATCCGCTACCGCCGTAAAATCATCGGCCTGCAGATCATTTACAATACTTTTTTTCCCTCTTACCGTCACAGTAACAGTGTCTCCTTCTGTTACCTCATACACTTTATTAATACTTTCCAGCACATCCTCATTGATTACCTGAACCGGAATATCGCTAAATGACTTCGTTACCACCGGATCATTTACATTTCCTATGATAAACCAGAGAATCAGGGCAATCGCCAGAGATAATACCTTTGTGCCGAAATTATCGCTGATCTTTATCTTCATGGCCTCGAAGTCCTTTCCAGAGTTTAAATTTTGTCTTCTCGCTTTCTTTTTCAGTGCTGATTCTCATCAGAATATCCTTGATATCCTCACCTGTTAAATTGCGAATCAGCCTTCTTTCATGAGCCAGTGAGATTCCTCCTGTCTCTTCAGAAACAACAATCGTATAAGAATCTGATACTTCACTGATTCCAACCGCTGCCCTGTGCCTGGTTCCCAGTTCTTTTCCAAGTTCCAGACTATCTGTAAGAGGCAGATAACAGGTGGCTGATACAATCCGATTGCCTCTTACAATAATCGCCCCATCATGGAGAGGCGTATTATGTTCAAAAATATTAATCAAAAGCTGCGAACTGGTCTTTGCATCCAAAGCAATCCCGGTACGCTCATATTCACCCAGGGCAACAGCCTGTTCGATGACAATCAGAGCACCTGTCTTTGCTTTACTCATCTCTGTCACTGCTTTTGCAATCTCATTGATTGTTTTTTCTCCAAATTCTTCTCCGCTTTCTGTATTATCAAAAGAAAGAAAGGAGGCTACCAGATTCTTCCTTCCCAGTTCTTCCAGGGCACGCCTCAGTTCCGGCTGGAAAATCACAATCGCCGCTGTAATACCAAAAGTCAGAGAGTTACTCAACAACCATAAAATCGTATCAAACTGAAATAACGATGCAATCAAGGTAAAAATCAGTAAGACAACGATCCCCTTTACGATCATCCAGGCTCTGGAGCTTCGAAACCAACGAATAATCTGATAGACCAGAAAGGTGATAATAATAATCTCTATGATGTCTGTAAATCCTATGGTGGGCAGTGCGGTTCTTAATGCATACCCTTTTAATAATGCAATTACACTATCCAACGTAAACACCTTCCATGTTATTTTTCTTCATTATTAAAATGTCTGACAGTCTTATCCTCTGTACCAATCACCGTAGGAGAGAAATCTTCTCCAATGGTCGTAACCTTAGGAACTGCTTTTACATAGTAATAATATTCATCATCTTCAAATTCAATATACTCGACACTGCCATAATCTATGATACAACGGAAAAACTGTACCAAGGCAGCAATCAGCATAGAAACAAGAAGTCCGGCAATGTATCCCCAGTTCTTGCTGGAAATATCAAAAATAATACTTCCTGCCAAAAATACAACCAATCCAGATATTCCTCCTGCCAGGATTGCAATAAACCAGGCATAATCAAAGGATTGATGATAAAACAAATACACCAATACTGCTGTAATCACAGCGGCTGTCATAATCAGCAGACACTTCGGATCCTTAGAAAAAGCTTCTATTACATTCCGAACCGCTATGATATCTTCTCCTCCTGTAGCGGAAGACAAAAGAATCATAATATCTTTGACACAGGTTCCAAAATAATAAAATGCAATACCAAATAACATAGCTCCTACACCAAACATATTAGAAAACATGCCAACCAGAATCGGAAGCAGAAGAGGTATCTTCATATAGAAAAACAGGGGTGCAAAAGCAATAATCATCCCGGCATGTTCCTCTATTCTGCCAACCATCAAATAAGACAAAATCACTGCAGCCAGATAAAATACGACCAGGTCCCAGGATACCTGACACAAATAAAGGGTCGTTAAAAAAATGCTGACCAGATAAATATGTCGAAAAGGAATGCCGGCACAAATTGCTGCCAGAACGACTGCCATAATCAAATAGGTCCGTCCCGTTTTATCGTATAAATCATTCATCGCCATAAATAAAAGGAAAGAGGCAATGTATTTTAATAATAATCTGATTCCTCTGCTATATTTCTGGAATAAAATCTGAATATTCCTTCTTATACTTAAAATAGCAGCTGTTGTTTTATTTTCCATCCCGCCATTCGCCTTTCTCAAATTCTTCTCGTACTTTATCTTCGTTCTCGTAAAGTTCTTCCATCTTCCTGATATTCCGATGATACCGTCTCACCCTTGGCCGGGCTGCCTGATATCTCTCCCGACTCCGGTTTCGTGAAATATTCAGGTAAAAGATAAGAAAGACAAGATATGCGGCCAAAAGCAGAAATCCTACCTTTTTATAATCATAGGTGTCAAAATGTCCGATCACTGTATCAATATTCCAAATCAGTACAAATCCTATAAGAATAAGAAAAGCAGCTGTTGCCGCTACTAATGTCTTTATTCCCTGGAAACGAACATAATCATCTCTCTGATAGGAATAAATCGAAAAATCTTCTTTTCCCTTCTTTTTTTCATACATGGCTAATTGGGTCATAAGCTTTAATTTGTCCTGTTGTATCATCCTATCACCGCCTTTTCCCAGAAGGTCTTTTCTCTATTCAAAGAACTTATCTGTTTCTATTTTATTATAGCATGGTAACGCCTATGATGCAAACCTTAACATGAGTACGGGGATTTTGCTTCCATCTCCTTAAGCTGGTAAAACAGACATACCTGTGGATCCGGACACTTCTCTTTGAACTTTTGTACAATTCTTTCTGCAACCAATGTACCGGTCTCATAACTGCAGGCCTGGAGCAAGACTACATATTGAAGCATGCTGTAATTGGCTACTACATCTCCCATCCGAAGAGAACGATTCAACACTTCCTCAATGCTTTTTTTATAATTCTCCATTTTTTTCTTTCCCTGTTCCTGATCCCACATTACCTTTATGGTCAAAAGCAGTAAATACTCCGAAGTGCCAAATCGGGCAATCCTGCGTGCTTCCAGACGGTAAATTTCTTTGAAAGTTCCGTATTCACAGAAAAAAGCTCCCATCTCTTCTTTCTCATCAATATCCTTACAAATATCTTCCAGGCTCAGATCTTTCACATTCTGAAGGGACATCAATTCCTGATATACCTGTCCAAGATACTCTGATTGATGAATTCCCAGATTTTTATATAGAAGTTTGCACGCCTCATCATAATGTTCCAGGGCAAGATTTAACTTATTTTGCCCGATTAAACCTTTTATCGCCCAATAATGAAGCTCTTCATCCAGGTTATCCTGTTCCAGTGCCTTAATTGTAAGCTTCTCCAGTTTATCAAAACAATTATTTTTATTATAAAGTCTTGCCAGTTCTTTTGTCATGGTCAGATAAAGAGAGCGGTAAAAAGTAGAAAGTGCAATCATCCAGCTTTCCATGAAAAACTCTGCCAGAAAATTCCCCTGATAATAACCAAGAGCCTCTTCATACATCAAAATCTTCTCCTGCAAAGGACCGTTAAACATCTGTGCTTTCCGGCACTTTCCCTCAAAAATCTCTGCATCTATCTCTACCGGAATTTCGCTATTCCAGCAATAGCTACCTTTACTGGTAAGAATATACTTCTCATCGCCCAAGGTTTTTAAAGCATTACGAAGTCGGTAAATCAGATTCTTAAGTGCTCCTGCCGGATTGTCCACTCCATCTTCCCATAAAGTTTCTATAAATTCCTCTAACGCAATTTTCTTATTCCTGTAAATCAGAAGATATGCCAACAGCTTTACCAGCTGATTAGAGCGCATACTTGCACTGTCCAGCTGCTTGTCCCCTGTCTGTATTCTAAATTGTCCAAATAAACTCACTTTTATATTTTGTGCCATCTTAAATACCCCTCTTATGTTACAATGCCACTAAAATCATTATACACTCTATAAGCGAAATAAGTCAACATATGGACACAAGATATGCTATCGTCAATGATTCAAAAAAATATCTAAGGGTATTTTTACTTTTTATTGAAAAAAGCCCTGTCTTCCTTTAAAAAGAAAACAAGGCTTTTCTATCCTGTTTATATTGCTCTCACCATACTTCCGGCTTCTTATTTCCAGACGGAACTGTAAATTGCTTTGATTCTTGCTACATAACTGTCTGTAATTTTATCCAGGGCGGAATCGATATATTCATATGTCTCCGGTCTGGAACTCTTTAAGGAACCAGGATTTAAAACATAATCTTTATAAGATTCAGCAAAATATTCGGAACTGCTCTGAGTCACATAAGCCTTATTTGTTCCGGTATATTTGCTCTTTTCTGCCTGATAGATGGAAACAAACGCACTCTTTGTGTCTACATTTCCGGCAACAAAAGCAACAAAGTGACCTAATTCATGGTACCCTGTATTATCCTGCTGCTTTAATATAATCTCCTGATTTCTTGCGTTAAAATAACCTGCATAGGAAACCGTTGGATTGATTGTAAATTCGAATCCCAGAGTATCAAACGCTTTCCGAACCTTTTCATCTGCTTTTGGAACAATGGAATCTGTGGAAACTGTATAAGGGGTATTATTTTTTGTCCCACTGCTTACGGTCTGATTTAAGTTGGCATTTGATCCAGCCGGAGTAGTTCCATTGGAAGCAGTTCCTTTTGTATTCGTTGTTCCACTGAAAGTGGTTGTCGTTGTTTTTGTTGTTGTAACTACTTTTGTTACGACTGTTTTCTTTTTCGCTTTCTTTTTAAACTGCTCTGTAATAGTAGTTACTGTTTTTGTCTCTACTTTAATTACTTCATTGACTTTTTTCGTTGTCTTTGTATTTGTTTTTGTCTTAGTAGATTTCTTATTATATGTCTTTTTCGCTGCTGTTTTTAATTTTACAGTCTTTTTGCTGGTCTTTGTACTTTTCTTTGTTGTTACCTTTGTATTTCCAAGCGGCACTTCATCTTCTGCAATAGAAATCACTCCGTCTAAAGACTGATCCACTACAGTAGTCAGCTCCGGAATTTCTGAATTCAGCTTCCATTCACTTCCGTAAAAACATCCTGCACCAATCATTAGTGCTGTCAGGATTGTTGCTCCTCTTTTGGCAACTCCCTTGTCCTTCATCATGTTCAAAATCTTCTTCATCATAACACATCCTCCTATCTATTTGGATTTCCTGTTCTGAACGTAATATGCTATGATAAGAAAATGCGAAGTAATTTCCTATGCAAAATAAAAAAACCGCCTATACAAATTCGTATAGCGGCTGCCTATCATAAACGCATCAAAACGTAAAATCACAAATATGACTTTCGTATCAAATGTGGCAACCGGCTATCATAGTCTTATGACCTTAGACCCTTGGCTTTGCGTCGCCGCCTTTCGACGGGTTTGCCTAATATTAAATTATCTAGCTTCTTATACTCTATATCATACTACAAATAATTATTTTGTCAATATATTTCTTGATTTTTTTTTAAACTGTAATAAAAATCTGGCGGTATCGTTTTACGATACCGCCAGGGGTCATAGATGACTCTTTCTTATTTTACTTTCTTTCTTCTTCTGAATGTCAGGATACCGCCTAATAAGGCTGCTGCCATGAGAAGCATGTAAAGTTCCATGTTGGTTGTATCACCGGTCTTAGAACCGGAAGAATTCTTGCTTCCGCCGTTACTGTCGTCACCACTTGTTGTCGTATCTTTCTTATTGATGTATTTTACGATTCTGTTTTCGTATTTTGCATCATCGCCGGTTACAGTGATGGATCCGTCTTCTCCAACCTCGATGGTTACTTCGCCGCCAAGCTTATATCCATCCGGAGCTTCCATTTCTTCCAATGTGTATGTACCAGGCAATACTTCCAGAGTCTTCACTCCTTTTTCTGTCGTCCAGGATGCTACTACATCTCCATCTTCCGACGTCATTTCAAATTTGGCACCGGCAAGACCATTTCCGGACTCATCCACTTTCTGAATCATTAATTCATAGACATCAGCAGGAACGGTATTGGTAATGGTAAGTGATCCATAATTGTTATCTTTGGATACGGTTACTTCTCCTTCTCCGCTGACATCATAGATAAAGTTATCTTCTGTCACCCGGTTACCTGCCTGGTCTGTCTCAAATACGTAATAGGTAATCGGCTCTGTTCCTTCCGCTCCGCCTAACGGCACTTCTACGGTCACAGTACCATTCTGCTCTAACTGTACTACTTTATAGAGGTTATAATTTCCTGATGCATCTTTTGTGAAAAGACCTGCATAGAAGGTATCTTCTACGGTTACTGAGGAGCCATCTTTCAAAACTTCCTTCAGAATGTCAATGTTGGCTTTCAGGGAATAGCCCTCCGGTAAATTATAGTAAGCATTGACTAATGTTACTTCACCTTTTCCTTTTGCCGTATTCAGATCAAGTTCTACCTGATTTGTACTGTTTTCTTCTACGGTGCAGATATAACTGGAACCATCTGTTCCTTTTTGTTCTTCATTCAGAGCAATCGGATTACCGTCTTTATCTGTCTCTAGAATATAGTAGGTTCCGCTTGGCAGATTGGTATATTCTACCGGTGCAGATACAGAAGCTTTCTGGATTCTGATTTCCCTTACATAATCATCGCCGTAAGGATGTTTTCCTGCCTCATCGGTAAACAGGCCTACATAGTAGGTTGCATCTTCTGCAATCAGGTCTACCAGCTCTACACCATCAATTGCTGCAATTTTCTTTGTAACGGAAATGCTTCCCACACTCTTTGATAATTCTTCATCTACCATAGTCAGGCTTACAATTCCATCTTCCGGAACGGTAAAGCTGATATCTTTTGCCCACTGATATCCGGAAGGAAGTGCAATCTCAGTCAGATAATATTCTTTTCCGACAACTAACTTTCCGGTAATATCATAAGCTTCTTTGGTGGTTACCCATTGTTCTACAATCTCATTGGTCTCTCCGTCTTTGATGGCAAGAGTTGCACCGGCAAGACCGTTTCCGTCTTTATCAGTCTTCAAAATGGATACTTTTGTTGCTTCATCTTTCATCAGAATCGCGCCATTCTGATCTTTGTTTTCCTCTGCAACATCCACAGTACCATCTTTCTTTACCTTAAATGTGATATCTGCGGTATATGCATATCCATCCGGAGGAGCGATTTCTTTTAAGGTATATGTGGATCCCACATTCAGTTTACCTGTGATTACATGAGCTTCTTTTCCGGATATCCATTCTTCTACAACATTACCTGCTTCATCCAGTATCTGAAGAGTTGCGCCTTCCAGTTCCTCCTCGCCGGTAATATTCGTCTTCTTAAAGGATATCCTGGTCTGCTCATCGACCATCTTCACTTTATCCACAATCAGGTTGCCATTTTCATCTACCCGGTCTGTTACTGTAAATGTAACATCATTGGCTACAGTATATCCATCCGGAGATGTAATTTCTCTTAAGATATATGTTTCGCCGCCAATTAATTTTCCTTCTATGATATGTGCTTCTTCTGTAGATACCCATTCTTCGATGATCTCTTCTTCGGTTACATTGCCTTCATCATCTTTGGTCTGTTTAATCACCTGTAAGGTTGCTCCCGGTAATTCTTCTTCCTCGGTAATTCCCTCTTTGGAAATCACTGCTTTGGTTGCCTCATCTTTCATCACAACCGTATCGACAGAGCCATCTTCACTTACCGTAAATGTAATATCGTTGGCGATGGCATATCCATTCGGAGCTGTAATCTCTCTTAAGAGATAGGTTTCGCCGGCTGTCAGTTTGCCTTCGATTGTATGTGCTTTTTCTGTGGATACCCATTCTTCGATGATTTCTTCTTTGATTTCACTACCATCGTCATTTTTAATCTGTTTAATTACCTGAAGAGTTGATCCCGGTAATTCTTTTTCTCCAGTAATATCTGTCTTGGTAATGTGTACCTTTGTGGTATCATCTTTCATTTCCACTTTCTGGATTTCACCGGTTGCTTTTACGGTAAATTCTACTTTTTCAGCAACTACGTATCCGGCAGGTGCGGCTGTTTCCACCAGATAATAGATTTCTCCGGCTTTCAGTACGCCTTCTACATATTTTGCTTCTTTTGCAGATTCCCATGGTCCTACGACTACGTTTCCGTCTTCGTCTTCAATGTGTAAGGTAGCACCTTTTAATTCTTCGGACTCGGATGCATCGATTGCCTTCTTGGAAATCCTGAATTTGGTGAAGTCATTGACGAACTGAACATCATCCATGCCGTCCATGTTTTCTTTGCCTTTGACAACACTTGTAACTTCCGGATTTAAGATTCCATCTCCATTGTCCGTTACATTGACTTTCACTGTATAAACCGTATCGTCATAAAGGGTTGTTTTGTCAGTGCCTTCTACCTCTCTAATCTCGTAAGTATGCTCACCAAGAGCAGTCTGGTCATCTCCATTGATGTTATAAACAATTTCGGAGAAGATTACTTTTCCTTCTGCATCGTTGATTCCTGTTGCAACTACCTTACCATTCTCTGTTACCTGGAAGGAATAATCGCCGGCTTCTATGGTCTGTATGATTACATCATCATCCAGAGTCTTCTGAGCCTTAAGCGAAATTTTACCTTCTGCAGCATAGGTATTGACAAATTCCATGGAAGGAACCGATTCATTTGCCTGATTGGTAATTGTTGATGTTACAAGTAATTTACCATTTCCGCCGTCTGCAACAGATACTTTTACGGTGTAAATTTCTTCTGAGTAGGTGTAGCCTGCATCAGCTGTATTTTTCTCTTTTACGGTATAAGTAAATTCTTTACCAATGTCATCCTGATCATATGGAATCTGATCAAAGGTTACTTTGCCTTCCTCATTATTTTTCTTCGTCTGAAGTACAGTAGTTCCGTCACTATCATACAGTTCAAAGGTAAACTGTCCGTCTTCTAAGGCTCTTCCATTTAATGTCTTCTGTGCTTCTAATGCAAGGCTTCCTTCCGCAGAATATGTATTGACAAATACCATTTCATCTGCCTTTACTTCTTCGCTCATGGAATTGGTAATCTTGGAATCTACCTTTAAGGTTCCATCTCCATTGTCTGTAATTGTTACACGAATCAGATAAATTTCGTTGGAATATTCATAACCTGCATTTTTCGCCCGAATTTCACTTATGGTGTAGAAATAAGTCTGATTGATATCATCTTCATCATAAGTAATTGTCTGGAATACAGCTTTTCCTGTTACTTTGTCACTATTTGCTGTCTGATTTTCTCCGGATCCGGAAAGTTTAAAGGAGAATACTTTGTCCTGTAAATCTTTCAGCGGAATGTTGGTCTGTTTCTGAACACTTAAATCCAGAGAACCTTCTGCATTGTAATGGTTCGTAAATGTAATCTTCTCTTTTGCCTCCTCATTTACGGTAAGGCTCTTTAAGGTTACACCGAGTGTTCCATCTTTGTTGTCTACAACACGAATCACTACTTTATATATAGTATTGTCATAATCGTAAGGATCCTGATCCGCATTTTCCGGTTTCTCTTCTTTGACATAGTATGTAAAGTCTTTTCCGTCTTCCCCTACGCCTTCCAGATCATTCTGGTTATAAGTCAATGCCGGGAAGCTGAAATTGCCATTTGCATTATTGGATACTTTGGAAATCTCTTTACCATCTTTATCCGTTAAGATAAAGTTGAACTGCTGATCCTGCAATGCTTTGTTACCGGTAAGGGTCTTGGTACCGGAAACAGTAATACTTCCTTTTGCTTTATAAATATTGGTAAAGACTGCTGCTGTTGCAGTTTCGTAAGCTGCACCGTTCTGTTTTTCATAAGCAACAGATGTGGTAAGGCTTCCATCGTGGTTCTTGTCTTCTACGGTTACCGTTACCCGATATACATCTTTGGAATAAGTATAGCCGTCTGCTCCGTCTGACACTTCCTTGATATAATAAATATGATCGCCTAACTGTGTTTCCGTATAAGAAATCGGGTCAAAGGTGACTGTACCGGCAGCATCATTTTTCTTCGTCTGAAGTTCTGTTCTTCCATCGCTATCATACAGTTTAAAGGTAAACTGATCTGCTGCTAATGCTCTGCCTTCTAATGCTTTCTTAGCACTGATTATTGCTGTTCCTTTTGCATTGTAAATATTGGTAAAGACAACTCCGGATACGGTGCTGTCTACCGGATCCTGTCCTGCTCTTTCTGCAAGGATTTGTGTAATAGCTGCAGATAAGCTACCATCTCCATTATCAGATACATGTACGGTTACCCTGAATCCTGTTTCATCATAGGTATAGCCACTTTGTTTTGGATTCGGTATATCTTCTTTGATCAGATATACATGGTCTCCAACCTGATCCTGGTTATAAGTAAGTTCACCAAAGGTAAAGCTTCCGTCTGCAAGGTTGGTTACAGTATCAAGCTGTTTTCCACTTTTATCGGTAAGGATAAAGGAGAATTCTCCTGCTTCCAATGTCTTACCTGTAATGGATTTCGTACCACCAAGTGTAATCTTACCTGATGCCTCATAATTGTTGGTAAAGGTTGGAGGATTCTCGGCATCATAAGCTTTACCATCTACGGTTACTGTTGCGGTTAAGGTTCCATTATCATTTTCATCTGTGATTGCAATTGCCACCTGATGTTCCGTCTTATCATAGGTATATCCGGATGCTTCTGGACTTGGGATTTCCTCTTTTAATGTGTAACGATAGGTCTTTCCGATGTCATCCTGCGTAAAGGAAAGCTTATCAAAGGTGATCATTCCGTTTCCATTATTTGTCTTGGTCTGGCTGACATTGTTGCCATCCTGGCCGTCACCGGTCAGTGTGAAGGTGAACTGATTATTTGCCAAAGTTCTTCCGTTTAATACTTTCTTTGCAACCAGACCAACATCTACGCTTGCTGTGTAAGTATTGTTGAAGACAATGCCTTCTCTTCCAGGCTCTCCTGCTCCGTTTTTATTCGCTACAACCTGTAAAGTACCGGTATTTGATGCATTTACGGTGATCGTTACATCAACAGGATCCGCATAAGCATATGCTCCATTTCCTGCATTTGTCTCACGAATTCTGTAGTAGTGAGTTCCAATATCTGCCTGGGTATATGTTAGGGTTGGGAAGATAATGGTTCCGTCTGCCCCATTCTTTACGACTGAGCCAATCTGATGTTCCTGTTCACTTGCAGTTCCCTTATTGGTTACTTTGTATAAGATAAAGGAGAACTGATTTGCTGATAAATCTTTTCCACTCAGATTCTTTTTACCGGTTAAGGTAATCTCACCATTTGCCTTGTAGTCGTTCTTGAAGGTAATTGTATTTACTTTATTATTGTCTGCAACGCTTCCTATATAATAGGTAGTATCTACTTTGATACTTCCTGCCGTATCTCCATGTTTTACTTCTGCTTTTACAATATAAATCACAGAATCATAGGTGTAAGCAGAATTGGTTCCGGTTTTTTCTTTCACTGCATAATAATAAGTCTTTCCAATATCAGATGTCTGATAGGTAAGCGGCGTAAAGGAAATGCCTGCACCGTTATTGGTTACCGTCTGTAATGGTGTTCCGGATGGAGCACTCGTTGCACTGTCCAGTTTATAAAGTTCAAATGTAAACTGACTTGGCACATCCGGTCTTCCCGTTACAGTCTTGGTTGCGGTTAAAGTCAGACTTCCGGATGCCTTATAATCATTTCTAAAGGAAGGAGTCGATACTGTAGATTCACCTTTTTTAATTACCGGAACTATATTTAAGTTTCCATTGCCGGCGTCTGAAATGGCAACTTCCACTGTATATACCGTACTGTCATAATCATAAATATCGGATTTGGAAGAATCTGCAATCTCTTTCAGATAGTAGGTCTTCGTCGTTCCAATATCATTCTGATAATAAGTCGGTGTTGTAATGGTAAAGGTACCATTTGCTGCATTGGTTGCAGTTGCAACCGGTGTGGTACCATCTGCACTTTCAAATAATCCAAAGGTAAATTCGCCTTCTGTTAATGCCTTACCAACCAGAGTCTTTGTTCCGCTGATCGAGCCGCTTCCGCTTGCTTTATATGTGTTGGTGAATGTAACTTTGCTAAATCCTTCTACCGTATTTCCATTCTTGGTAATTGTCGGTGTTGCAACGAGCTGGCCTGCATCGTTCATTTTAACTTCAACAGATACATTGTAGACTTCTCCTGAATATGTAATATTACTATCGGCACCTTTCACTTCACTAACCGTATAGTTAAATGTACCTTCCCGGGTAAATTCCAGTGCCGGACTGAAGGTTACATTGCCTGCTGAATCATTCGTTGCTGTTTGAACTAAGTCTCCACCGGCATCTTTTATAGCAAAAGTGAATTCTCCGGGCTGCAATGCCTGGCTTCTGTTGCCTTCCAGTACTTTCTTGGCAGAGAAGGAAACAGTTGCTTTTGCACCATGTGTATTGGTTACAACAATGTCCTGTTTGCCGCCTGTGGTAATAGTCGTTGCGTCAAAAGAATTTACATTGTAGGAAATCGTATAACCGCTTGGTCCATTCTTTTCTACGACGCGGTAATATACTTTCTGTCCATTTTCATATTTCAACAGGTTATTCCAAACTGCTTTTTCCGTCCAGGACTGATTATTCTGGCTATCATCTGTATTCTTGGAAATAGCCTTTGTTGAAACTTCTGTCCACTTTTTGTTATCGGAAGATTTTTCAAGGGCAAGTGTGATGCTTTCCGGTCTAAGGTTATCTGCATTGCTGTTATCTTTCCAGACTTTCTGGGCCTCAACACTGATTTTTTCCGGTTTATAGCTGTTCTTAATGGATACGGAAGAACCTGTTGTTCCACCGGAAGCTACCGAATCACCGGTTGCTGAACCATTATTATAATAAGTAGTTTCATACTGAGGAACTTCTGTTTCTATGATCGTATAAATTGCTTCGTAGGATTGATTATTTACCCGGACATATTTTGGAAGTTCCGGCCAGGTATAAGTCCAGTTATTTGCTGAACTTAATTCTACTGCTGCTCCATAATCCACCGGAGTTCCACCGGTATATGACTGCTTCAATTGTACTGTAGCTTTTGAAGGTCTGTTGCCATTATCATCTGTTCCAACAGAATCTGCCCAGTATTTTGTTACTGTCTTAGAAATCTTTTCTGTGGTATGACTATTCACGATTTTATTATCAGAACCAGCCAGCTCGTTATCCACTGTATATCCTGTTGGAAGGGTTGATGTCTCTTTTACCTCATAGGATACAGTCTGACCATCAATCTTTTTCGGAAGATTTCTCCATTTACAGGACCAGAATGCTGCGGATGCATCGCCTGACAAAGTTACTGTTGCGGATGTAACATCTGTCCAATTTCCTGTGCCATTTAACTGATACTGAATCTTGCTGCCTTCTTTGCTGTACGTTGCAAGAAAATCTCCATCAATGGCTTTGTATGTACTGCTCTCTCCAGCTTTATACTGAAGTTCCAGTGTGATATTTTGCGGTCGGATGCCATCCTGGTTGTTGCTATCATTCCATTGTTTGGTTACTGTTTTTGTTGTCACCTGAGGTTTATAAGTATTCTTAATCGTATATTTAATTGCGGCCTCTGTGCTGTTTTCATTATCTTTTGTTACAGATTTCGTATATCCATCTGGTACAGAAACCTCATCTACTGTATAAGTAATAAGACCTGCATCATTCTTCTTTGGAAGATCGTTCCAGGTATAGGTCCAGTTATTGTTTTTATTTAACGTAATCGGATTGCCACTCACTGTTCCATTTGCATAAAGCTGAACCTGAATGGATTCCGGTCTTGTGCCATCCTGATTGTTGCTATCCAACCAGTCTTTTGATACGGTAAGCGATACTTTCGGCATATTTGCGATGTTGAACGTATCTCCAATTCTGTGTACCGTATATTTGGAGTCATCAATCTTATCTCCGATCTGGAAATAAACCGGATCATTGGCAAGATAGCCCTCCGGTGTCACCTCTTCCAGCATGTAACGCTGATTTTCTTTAAAGGCATATCCGGTTGCAACAGAAGCGGTCGGATCCTGACCAAGGATTAATTTACCTTCCGAATTCGTGGTACCGGATGCAACAGCAGCACCATTCTTTGTGCCATCTGCATTCAGTTCATATACGTTAAATGTAACACCAGGCATTGCAGTTACAGTTACTGCATCATATTTATATACTTCAATATAAAGATGACTTCCGGTAATTCCACTGTCTGAACTTTGTTCTTTCTTTACGGTTCCTTCTTCAGTATCTGTTTTGTAAGTGGAACCTGCTCTAAAGGATGCTGCATTATCCCAGTCAACCGTTCCCATTCCGCTTCCAGTCTGAATCTGGGCAGAATATTCAATTTTATAAGTCCGGTTATCGGTTGTCTCCGGATTTTTGATTGTAATGACAATCTTATGATTATCGTTTGTAAGGTCTACTTTATAATATGCATTGTTTGACTCTGTCCTCGAAAGCTGATTCCAGCTATTACCAACTTTCTGATATACCCTGATACTGGATACGTCCAAAGACATATTAGCAGACAATGTATCTTCAATGACATAATCGTCACTGACAGTTCCATCCGGGCAAAGCTTAATACCGCTTTCATTGACATTAATCTGGAATTGTGCCTGATAATTATTTTCTTTGCCTGGATCAGAGCCAATTAACTTCTTATCAAAAAGATTGCTTGGAATAACAACATCCTGATCTACATTGCCCACTTCCTGATTATTGACATATATCTTTGCTTCATTATTGGCAGCAACCGCCTCGTCCCTGCTGACATCATCTTTTAATTTTGTCTGATATTCCAGATATAATTCCTGATCGGTATTCGGATTGAAATTCAATGTAAGTTTATTGCCGTCCACCTCCGGATAAGCGCCCTGCGGAACTCCATTATAGTAAAGTAACGCTTTTGCACCCCAATATGGGCTTCCTTCATAAGGAACCAATTCCTGGTTACTTGAGAATGTATCTTCCACTCTCATATAACCAGTTAAGGTATTTCCCTTTTTATTCAGATAAATTCTCCAGGTAATCAAACCTGTATTTTCATCATAAACACCTGTTTTTGAGAAATTCTGATCCACTACTGTTGTATTTTCAGAATCTGAACTTGCCGCTCCATCAGCATTCAGATCACCTACGTTACTCAGGTTCCCATTTTTCTCAACAACTGAATAATAAGAAATCGTAATGTCTGTATCGTTCTTCAGGTTTAAATCACCGAAATCAAGAACAAAACTCTTTTTATCATCACTGACTGTCAGGGTAGGGGTTAAAGTACTTCCGTCAGAAGCCGTTACCGTAATCTTACTGTATTGATTGGATGCTGTCAGAGATAAATCATCTGCAAACTTATGGGTTCCATATAAGGTATCCGTATATATAACATTTGTATGGTTTCCCGCAGACAGATGTATAGTACTCTCCCAAGGAACATACTTGGTACTTCCTTCTGTCACCACTTCATCGACTGTTTTATCTACTGTACCGGTACCTTCTCCTGTACCAATTCCTTCTCCCAAATCTACTTCTGATTTTGTCGGGAAGTTGCCATCAACGGTTACTGTATTGGATAATTTTCCTTTTGCATCACTTTCTACTGTCGTCTGATAAGAAAATGTATAAGATTCTGCCGGATCTTCTACTTCTAACGTATAGGACCATGATTTTCCATCAGAACCAACTTCCACTTCATCCCAGCTTAATGTATTTTTTCCATTGATAGACGGAGATACTGAAATCGGTGTACTTCTGTCATAGTTCAGTCCGGAACTTGGAAGCTTATCATGAATTGTTAAATTGGTAAGTCCGTCTGTATATAAAGTGACATTCCAGGTTACTTTCTTTGTATTTTCA
>JALEPU010000145.1 GCA_022766905.1 Lachnospiraceae bacterium | reverse complement strand
AACAAAAGCAGGTGAGCCGGGAGAAATTCAGGGAGACTTTGATTTGGCAGAAGAGAAAATCCTGTTGAATGGTGAGCTGGTTCTTACCTTAGAAGAACTGGGATTGGAATCTTATTACAGTCTTACCAATTCCTCTGCAATTACAGCAGAAGTATCCTTGCAGAAAAAGAACAATGCCATTTCTTTTGGTGCGACTTTTGCAGAAGTAGAAGTAGATATCAGTCTTGGAAAAGTCAAAGTGCTTCAGATTATCAATGTGCATGACAGTGGAAAAATAATCAATCCTCAGCTTGCAACCATGCAGGTCCATGGCGGAATGTCTATGGGTCTTGGATATGGACTGAGTGAACAGATGCTGATTGATGAAAAGACAGGAAAAGTATTAAATGGCAATCTGCTGGACTACAAATTGCCGACTATGATGGATTCTCCGGATTTACATGCTGCTTTTGTTGAGACCGAAGAGCCGACAGGACCTTATGGAAATAAAGCATTGGGAGAACCACCGGCAATCCCGCCGGCACCGGCTATTCGTAATGCAGTTCTTCATGCTACCGGTGTAGGAATCAATAAGATTCCATTATCACCACAGCGGATGATAGAAGCATTTACAAAAGCAGGGCTTTTGAAAGGGGGATACGACCATGTATGATATTACCGGCTATTATCAGGCCAATACGATAGAAGAAGCAATTCGTTTGATGGAAGAACATCCGGAGGCAAGGCTCATTTCCGGCGGCAGTGATGTGCTGATTAAAATCCGGGAAGGGAAGATGGCAGGTACTTCTTTGATTGGAATTCGAGGTATCAAAGAACTTTCGGAGATAACAATTTCCCCGGATGGGACTTTGTGGGTTGGCGCAGGAATGACATTTAGCCATATTACGGCTCATCCTCTGATTCAGGAACTGATTCCTGTACTTGGAGAAGCAGTAGACCAGGTAGGAGGTCCTCAGGTAAGAAATATTGGAACCATCGGAGGAAACATATGTAATGGAGCAGTCAGCGCAGACAGTGCGCCAACCTGTTTTTCCCTGAATGCCAGACTTCGTATTGCAGGAAAGGACGGAATCCGGATTTCTTCGATGGAAGAGTTTTATCTGGGACCGGGAAAAGTAGATTTAAAACCGGGAGAAATTCTGACTCATATTCTGGTGCCAAAAGAAGATTACGAAGGATATACCGGCCACTACATTAAATATTCCATGCGAAACGCAATGGATATTGCTACTTTAGGATGCAGCGTTGTGTGTAAGGCTGAGAAAGAATCTCAGATTCTGGAAGATGTGAGGATTACTTTTGGTGTGGCGGCTCCGGTACCAATCCGGCTTCACAGCATTGAAGAAGAATTAAAAGGAAGAAAGATTGAAGAAGCTTTGTTCCGGGATCTGGAAAATTTGGTGCGAGAAGAAATCAATCCAAGAAATTCCTGGAGGGCATCGAAAGCATTCCGACTGCAGATTGGCGGCGAAATAGCAAAGAGAGCGTTCTATATCGCACTGATGAAACAGGGAATCGGATCAGAAGAAGGATTGAAGAAGATTTGCGGGGAGGCGTAGAAAATGGAAAAACAGATGCAGCTTGTGACCTGTACCGTCAATGGAAAACAGGTAACGGAATATGTGGATGTGCGGGAGTCTTTGCTGGATATGTTAAGAAACCGGCTGGGACTTACTTCAGTAAAAAAAGGCTGTGAAGTAGGAGAATGCGGAGCCTGTACCGTTATTATAGATGGGGAAACCCTTGATTCCTGTATTTATCTGGCTGTCTGGGCGGAAGGTAAAAATATCAGAACACTGGAAGGTCTGATGGGACCAAATGGAGAGCTTACGAGAATTCAGGAAGCCTTTGTGGAAGAAGGGGCAATTCAGTGTGGCTTTTGTACCCCAGGCTTTATCATGTCGGCTACGGTTCTCTTAGAGAGGGGAGAAAAGCTGACCCGAGAGGCAATCAGAAAGCATATGGCAGGAAACTTATGCCGTTGTACGGGATATGAAAATATTGTCAATGCAGTGGAAAAAGTTATGGATGAACAGGGAAAATAGAAGAAGAAAAAAGTTTGACAAGGCTATGGAAAAGTAAGATAATAAAATGAGCCCGGAGTTTTTCGGGTTTTGAAAAAAGCAAAAAGCGGATTTGGATAATCCGCTTTTGCGCGTAATAAAAATCATTTACAAAGGTGTAAAAAAGATGAAAAAAAAGATTCGAGCATGGATGAAAAAGATTACTATCATGATTTATCATCTGATGGTGAAAGTATTGCCGGTTCAAAAGAAAGTTATCTTATTTGAAAGTAATCTTGGACGGAATTATACAGGAAATCCGAGAGCTATTTATGAAGAGTTGATTCGCCATGGACTGGATAAGGATTATCAGTGTATCTGGTTCTTTGAGAATGTGAATAAGAAAATTCCGGGCAATGCAAAGATTATTAAGAGAGCAAGACTGAAATATCTGTATTATATGGCAATCGGTCAGGTGTGGGTTTTTGACTGCAGACAGCCGGAATTTTTGATAAAAAGAAAAGAGACCTACTATATTCAGACCTGGCATGGAACACCGCTGAAAAAACTGGCTTTGGATATGGAACATATTGATCCGGTTGTTTGTTCTTCCATAGAAGAATACCACGAGGAATTCCGGAAAAATACAGAAACCTGGGATTATCTGATTTCCCAGAACCGTTTTTCTACAGAGACGTTCCGCCGTTGTTTTGCTTTTCAGGACAAGCCGATTCTGGAAATTGGATATCCAAGAAATGATATTTTGTTTCACAGGAACAAGCCGGAATCCATCAGGCGTATGAAGAAACGATATGAACTTCCTCTGGATAAAAAGATTATTTTGTATGCACCGACCTGGAGAGATGATGAATCAAACGGGCAGGGACGCTACAAGTTCATTACCCCTCTTGATTTTGATGAAGCGAGAAAACAACTGGGAGATGAATATATTTTCCTTGTAAAATACCACTACCTGGTGGCAGATCAGATTGACTGGAGTCCTTATGAAGGCTTTGTGTACAGTTTTGATGAAACGGTTGATATTTCCAGGCTCTATCTGATGGCTGACCTATTGATTACAGATTATTCTTCCGTTATGTTCGACTATAGTATTTTAAAACGGCCAATGCTGTTTTTTGCCTACGACCTGGAAAATTACAAAGACAATTTAAGAGGTTTTTATTTTGATTTTCTTGCGGAAGCACCGGGACCGATTTCCAGAGATACAAAGACCTTGATGGAGGACATTCAATCTTATCAATGGAAAGACTGGGAAGAAAAATACGAAGCTTTCCGGAAGAAATATAATCATGCTGATCGAGGTACTGCATCAGAAGAGATGATGAGACTGATTTGTGAGATGGTTGAACAATAAAAGATGGGGAGTGAGAAGGAATGAAGGAAGCCGGATATGTAATTTTTGCTTTTCTGTATCGGATTTTTAAGTTTTTTCCAATGAAGAAAAATTCCGCTTTTCTGATTATGACCCATGATGGAGGCCCGGAAGGAAATGTGGCAGTAACCGCTTCTTATATGAAGCGGTTTTACCATACGCAGACAACAGAACTTTTACGAAAGGATACGGATTTTCGTGGAAAGGGAGGTCTGAAGAGAACCTTTTCGTTTTTCTTTTCCAAAGCCTTTGCAATGGCAAGAGCGGAATACATTTTGATGGACAATGCTTTCTTACCAATGGCATATATGAAGGTAAGAAAAGAAACCAGGGTAATTCAGCTCTGGCATGGAACAGGAACGATTAAAAAATTCGGTCAGGATGTAAACACCGGAAAATTATACGAACTGGAAAAGAGAGCCAATTCCAATATCAGTTACGTCATTGTCAATTCAGAAGCGACAAGAGAACTTTATGCAGGTTGTTTTTCTGTACCTGTAGAACGGGTGAAAGTGCTGGGATTGCCAAGAACAGATTTGCTGTTTTCCGGAAAAGAGCTCTTAAGAAGAAGGGGGCTGTTTTTCAAACAGTATCCGGATCTGATGAATAAAAAATTGATTTTATATGCACCTACCTTTCGAGACAGTGAGGTAGATGAACCTAAACTTCATCTGGATCTTGAAATGCTGGTAAAAGAACTTCCAAAAGAGTATTGTCTTGGACTTCGGCTCCATCCTTTTGTAGCAGAACGATTTCATCTGGAAAAGGAGTATGAAGGGAAAATCATTGATTTTTCCTCTTATTACAATCTGAATACACTGTTGATGGCAACGGATCTTTTGATTACGGATTATTCTTCGATTATTTTTGAATACTGTGTATTTCGAAGACCGATGATTTTCTTTGCTTATGATCTGGAAGAATTTTCGGATCATGGAAGAGGATTTTACCGGGATTATGAAGAATATGTACCGGGACCGGTCGTAAAAACCACAAAAGAGATTCTTACTGTGATTCAGGAGAAAGATTGGAGAAGCGAAAAACTTCAGGAGTTTTTTAAAGATTCTTATGCTTATGCAGATGGAAAATCTGCAAAACGAGTTGTTGAATTTATGATGAAAGATACACAATAAAGAAAAAAAGAACAATCCCCGGATGGTCATATGACCGGCTGGAAATCCGGGGGATTGTTCTTTTTTGATGTGTGATTAGATGGTTGTTGATTTATTTCTGATCTTTTTTGGAACCAAGGGTAATCTTCAAATCTTTTTCTTCGTAATCTCCCTGCTGGTTCATTCGTTTTACGGTGACGGTAACTTCCTGACCGGCTTTTTTGGAAGCCAGTTTGTTGATCAGGCCTTCCATTGAGGAAACGCTGTTGCCTTCAAACTTGGTAATAACATCTCCTGCGTAGATACCGCCTTTTTCAGCAGGTGAGCCTTCCTGTACAGCCTGTACGTAGATTCCGGCAGGAATATTTAACTGCTGAGAATAGGATTCGGATACGTCGCTTCCGGTAATACCCAAATATGCCTGTTCACTTTCAGGAATTGTTTCCTGGTTCATCAAAGTTTCAATAATTGGAGATGCAGTGTCAATCGGGATTGCGTAACCCATTCCTTCTACTGTTGTATCGGAATATTTTATCGTATTGATACCAATTACTTCACCTTTCATATTTAAAAGAGCTCCGCCGCTGTTACCAGGGTTAATAGCGGCATCCGTCTGAATCAAAGTGAGAGTTTTATCTGTTAAGGCTACCTCTCTGTCCAGAGCACTGATATATCCAGCTGTAACAGACTGACCATAACCTAAGGCATTTCCAATGGCGATGGCAGGTTCTCCTACTTTTAATTCGGAAGATTTGCCAAGGGTGGCAATCTTAATCGATTCTTTGGTGGATTCTTCCATATCTTTTAACGGAACCGATACAACAGCTAAGTCTGCATCGGCATCAGATCCTTTGACAGAGGCTTCTACGGTTTTACTGTCATCAAAACCGACAGAAATTTTCTTTGCATCTTCAATGACATGGTAGTTGGTTACGACAAGCAGCTCGGAATCATTCTGACCAATGATAATACCGGAACCGGCACCTTCTGTTTCCTGAGTGCCGCCTCTTCCCCAGAAACCATAGTCAATCTGTTCTTCTACAACACTGGTAATGGAAACGATGGATGGCATTACCTGTTCTACCATTTCTGAATAGTCGGTAGAAGTAGTAATCGTATCACCGGTAACATGAAGAGTCGAGGTTGTTTCGATGGTGTTATCTTTTGGGTTTAATTTGTTATATCCATAATTAAATCCCTGAAATGCAATACCGGCAACTAAGCCAAATACCAGGGCAGAAGCAATCAGTTTGGCAATATATCGTCCACCACCGCCCTGATTTTTTTTGGTTGCTTTCTTTGCCGCCTTTTCTTCTGCTTTCGAAGTATATGGGCCGGAATAATCGGAATGCTGATAATCATTTTGCTGATAGTAGGAAGACTGAGAATCATTTGGATTTTCATCATGTAAATGATTAAAATATTCGCTTTCCGAAGAATCAACAGAAGAAACAGAATCATATCCGGTTCTTTCATCCGGATTTGGGTTATTATCCTCAGATTTATTTAAATTATTAGGATCAAATTCATTCATTTTTATTACTCTCCTTTCGAATTTGAACGCAAATCCACATTCCCTTGTCTTATCTGATACAGGTATCCGGGAATGTTCGCCTTCTTTTGTTTTCTGTGCTTATCTTAACAGTCATTTGTGTAAAATTTGTGTCGGGACTGTTATAAAAATATGGTACTTTCCGGTTCCTCAGTCACATATTCCACACATTTTTCTGTAATAATGATTGTATGAAATTGAAAATTATTGTATGATAAAAGAAAACTATGAATTAGGAGATATTGGAATGATAAAAGAGAATCAAAAGGTTTTAAACCGTATGCATGTAGTATTGGATGGCATTATGGTTTATCTTGCATTTTCTATTTCTTATTATATCAGGTTCGGCTGTCCTTTTTTTGAAGGACTGTTTGACCAGAGAGGGTACCACAAATTGTTCTGGCAATACCAGCCTATGATTCTTGTCTTAGTGCCGATGTACCTGATATTATTTTCCTGTTTTCACATGTACCGGCCAAAGCGTTATCATGCCAGACATATTGAGTATTTTAATATTTTGAAGGCTAATGTAGCCGGATTGGGCCTGATCCTTGCCTATATCTTTTTTACAAAGACCATGGATTTTCCCAGGACGCTGCTGGCCATTTTTTTCTGTACCAATACGCTGCTGATGATTCTGGAACGATATATGATTCTTCGGGTGCTGTATCGGACAAGAAAAGGTGGAAGGAATTTGAAGCATCTGATTCTGGTTGGATTCAGTACCGCTGCTTCCGGATATATTGACCGTATCAAAGCCAATCCTCAGTGGGGATATTACATTCATGGAATCTTCGATGATAATCTGGATGAAGATTTTTTGTATCGGGGGGTTCCTGTGATTGGAAAGATTCAAGATGTGGAACGGTTTTTAACGGAGAATAATCTGGATGAAGTGGCAATTACGCTAAGTATTAAGGAATATGAGAAATTAGAAAAGATTGTTGCCATTTGTGAAAAATCCGGAACCCATACCAAATTTGTCCCGGATTACTATAAGTTTATTTCCTCCAGCCCATATACAGAAGATTTGAACGGACTTCCGGTTATCAATATTCGTAATGTACCTCTTACGAATACAACGAATAAAATTATAAAAAGAGCGATGGATATTTTCGGAGCAATCGTTGCAATTATATTATTTTCACCGGTGATGCTTGTGACAGCAATTTTAGTGAAGAGAAGTTCACCCGGACCGATTTTATTCCGTCAGGAACGAATTGGACTTCATAATAAGCCTTTTACCATGTACAAGTTCCGTTCCATGGGAGTACAACCGAAGAGTAAAGAAGAAAAGTGCTGGACAACAAGCAACGATCCCAGGGTTACTCCGGTCGGTAAGGTGATTCGAAAGACCAGTATTGATGAGCTTCCGCAGCTTTTTAATGTATTAAAGGGAGATATGAGCCTGATTGGTCCAAGACCGGAACGGCCTTTATTTGTAGAAAAGTTTAAAGAAGAGATTC
>JALEPU010000159.1 GCA_022766905.1 Lachnospiraceae bacterium | reverse complement strand
ACCACCGACACCAGATTGAGAAGATTTTTTGCTTCCTTTAGAAAACTGGCCGGATATCTGGTCAAAAGTTCCTGTTCTTTTTCTGTGGCAATAATTCCGGTTCCTTCCAGCCCTGCATATTTGGTCATGACCAGTTCCTGTCCCGGTTTTACTCCGCCGGTTGCAATCAGTCGGCCTTTTTTCACCTTGCCGACTCCTGTTACCGAAACCAGAGGCTGATTGACGGCTGCCGTCACTTCTGTATGTCCTCCCAGAATAGCAATCTTTAACTTCTGGCATTCTACCTGAATTTCTTTCATCAGGGAACGTAACAAAGGTTCTTCCGAATCCGGTGGAAGAAGTACGGTAAGCATCAGCCCGATTGGATCCGCCCCGGCAGAAGCCAGATCATTGGCTGTAATATGAACAGCCAGTCTGCCGATTTCAGAAACCGTTCCTGTAATCGGATCTGTAGATAAGACAAAAACCTCGTCCGGCCCAAGTTCTACCACAGCGCAGTCTTCCCCTACGCCAGGTCCCAGAAGAACTTCTTCCCTTTTATATTGAATTTGTTTCAATACGGAACGTTTCAACACATTTTCCGGTACTTTTCCAATCTTCATGGTTTCACCTTTCCTGATTTTCTTTCTCAAAACTCTTCAAAGAAAGCAAGTCAATATCTTAATTATTCTTCGGCCTCACTGGTCTCCTGAGACTTTTCTGTTGTCTTTTCCGTCTCTTTTCCCTGCTCCGTTGTCTTATTTTCCTGTTCTTTCTTCTCTTTTTCTTCTTCTTTCTTCTTCGTGCCAACCGCAACTCTCGTTGGAGTACTGCTGTAACTGCTTGTATTCAGAAGAATCTTTTCTGTCTGTTTCCCATCTATTTTTACAATTTTCCAAAGTTTTGCCGTATAGCCGGTTCTACCCTGTTCCAGAATCTTTGTTTTTCCTTCTTCCAGAGTGTCGTCCTTTTCTTCTTTTATTCTTGGAGAAGTGGAAGAAGTCGTCTCGGATACGATCTCGATTTCCCGATTGGACGGTCTTGTTTCCTTACCCCAGATCGTAAAACGAATCGTAGAACCATCTGTGGATCCTTCAATATAAATCGGCAGCTCTGTGTTATTTGTAAATTTCAAATCTTTATAAGTACCTGCAATGGCTGCATCGGCCGATCTTGGTACATAACTCACTGTCATGGAATGTGGAGAACGCTCATCTACCTGAAGCTCTGCCCGTATAACGGCATTGTAAAGCGTTGTAGACACCTGACAGATTCCGCCGCCCATACTTTGTACGGTTTTTCCATTCTCATAGGCGCCTGCAAGAGCATAACCTCTTTCTGAAGTAAATGGGGCTACTGTATCATAAACAGAAAAAGACTGTCCCGGATAGAGAATCGTGCCGTTGATGTATTTTGCACCTCTTGCTACATTCTGTTTTCTGCCTGATGCAGAAGTGCCATAGTCTGTAGCGTAAGTACCCAGTTTATCCTGAATCTGATTCATAATCTGGGCCGTATATTCTGGTTTATCGATTTCTACAGTCATCTCAAAAGAAAATGCTTTTCGGTCTGACCAGTTATTTTT
Source organism: Lachnospiraceae bacterium (assembly GCA_022766905.1). Taxonomy (GTDB): domain Bacteria; phylum Bacillota; class Clostridia; order Lachnospirales; family Lachnospiraceae; genus SIG292. The sequence continues at coordinate 14,278 of JALEPU010000159.1, read as the reverse complement.
CACCTGATCAGCCAGCTTTTCAATGCTGTCTGTATAATTAATCGCAAGGCCATTGACCTCATCTTTTACCACAAATTTTCCATCTTTTCTCGTAAGAGTTGCATTCTTTTTCTTTCTCTCGTAAGATTTGGTCTTTTCTGTCAGAGCCTTTTCTTCCTGGTCTTTGTCAAGCTCAACCTGGAGACTGCATACCGTTGGTTCTTTTTCCATCTTTTTAATCTGGAAAAACCGTTTCAAAACGTTCCCCTCTCTACCCAGGTTATAGGCTTCTTCTAATATATCCGTATTGGTCAGGGTAAGACCCAGTTCGCCTAATGTCATCTTCTCTGTATCTTCCCCGATTTTTATCTCTACTTCTGTTGCCAGAAGACTGTTCCAGTATGTATCAAACTTATCCTTTGCCTCTTCTTTTGTCAAACCGCTCATGTCTAAGCTTTCCACATGAACCCCTGTAAAATATACATCCTCGCCTGTCACTTTAAGCATATAGACTGCCATGCCGCCGATCAGCGCCAGAAGCGCGACAATAACTGCAATGATTATGGTTCGTTTTTGTTTCATATGTATGCTGTTCCTTTCTAAAAATACGGTCCTCTCCTTCTCATTTTAAAAAGCCTTTTACATAAAAGCAGGGATAATGGTTGTAATTACCATTGCAAGTATAATAATACAAATGATAATTGCTGAAATTCTTTTCTTTGTCTTAGAGCTGTTGAAATTTATCATCCTTTCACCTTCCTTTCATCCATGAAACAGAGCTGCCGCTGCCCTGTTCTTCACATGCCTTACCGTTTATTGTATGTCATTTTGTCTTATCAATCAAGTCCAAATTCAGGAAAATATTCCGACAAATCATTTTTCTGTACTTTTTTCCTCAATTGGAAGCTCACAGGAAGGGCAGATTTCTTTCAACGTACAGATATCACATTTGGGATGTCTTGCCACACATACCTGTCTTCCATGAGTAATAATCTGGATATTATATAAGATCCATTGTTCTTTTGGTAAAAGAGCCATTAGTTCCTGCTCAATTTTGACCGGATCATCGCTTTTGGTAAGTCCTAATTTTTTTGAAATCCGTTTTACATGGGTGTCAACCACCACACTGGGTTCATGGAAAATATTACCTCGAATCACATTGGCTGTTTTTCTTCCCACTCCATCCAACGACGTCAGTTCTTCTATACTACTGGGGACTTCCCCATGAAATTTCGTCAATAGTTTCCGGCAGCATCCTATTATATTTTTTGCTTTATTTTTATAAAATCCGGTGGAATAAATATCTCTTTCCAGTTCTTTCAGATCTGCATTGGCAAAATCCTCAATGGACCTGTATTTCTGAAATAATTTTTCTGTCACCTGATTGACTCTGGCATCGGTACACTGGGCGCTTAACATAGTCGCAATCAGAAGCTGCCAGGCATTTTCGTGATTTAAATAACACTTGTATTCTGTCGTATACGTCTCATTTAAGATCCGTACAATGGCATCTACATGGGCTTTCATCTCTTTTTTGGTGATTCGCTTTTTTCTTGCCATGGTTCCTCCTTTTTCAGGCTTCCGGATGAATTTTCATTACTCTCGCATCCATGGTCAACGGGTTTCTGTGCTCATAGTCAAATAACACTTGACAGCTCTCTCCTGTCTGCTTTCCGGTCTGTGCTGTTTTTTCCACATCAAAAGAACAGGCCTCTATATGGCACATACGGGCTGCCTTTCTGGAATCATAGTCTTCTGTCTGCAAAACAGCCTCTCCCTTTTCTTTGAAAAATTCTATATAAGCTTTCTTCCACTCTTTTAAGTCCTTTGCCCAATCCGGACGCGACTTGATATTCTCCCTCAAATACAAATCATAGGTAAGGATTTCGCGAAGCACTGCTTCCTCCCCAAGTCCCGCTTCCCTGGCAAAATCCAGAAGAATCTCATATCTGGACACCCGATTGTGTTTTCTGTCTTTCAAACCATGGCCTTCGTAATATTCTCCCAGCATTTGAAAAAAGGAAAATGGTTCCTTTACAAAATGCATCAGGTAACGAAGACTATATCGAAATTGAGCACTATTGTAATAGACTTCCACCATTTCTTCTACATTTTTTAATAGCAAAATATCTTCATAAGACATCCAATTAGTAAAAAGCACCTCATAGACCGGCTTTTTATGATACACCAGTCCATAGTCCTTTGCCTTTTCTTCCATATACGAACCTTTTAATACTTTTAAAAATCCAAGCTGAAGCTGATCCGGCTCCATCTGATAGACTTCATGAAAAGACTGAATAAAGGTCGGCAGATTCTCTAAGGGAAGTCCTGCAATCAAATCCAGATGCTGGTGAATGTTTCCCATAGCTTTGATTCGTTTGACCCTGTCTTTTAATTTATTAAGATTCATGGTCCGCCGGATTTCCCGAATCGTTGGCTCATACGTAGACTGTACCCCGATTTCTAACTGAATCAAACCAGGACGCATTTTTTTCATAATTTCCAGATCTTCTTCCTCAATCAAATCAGCAGATACTTCAAAATGGAAATTCGTTACTCCGTTGTCATGTTCCAGAAGATACTGCCAGATTGCCCGGGAATAATTTCGATTGCAGTTAAAGGTTCGATCGACAAATTTCACCTGAGGCACTTTCTTTTCCAGAAAGAAATCCAGTTCCTTTTTTACCAGCTCCAAAGAGCGAAGCCGCACCGTCTTGTCAATGGAAGAAAGACAATAACTACAGGAAAAAGGACAGCCTCTGCTGCTCTCATAATAGACAATTTTATGTTCCATTCCTTCCATATCTTCGTAGACAAAAGGAAGATCATCCATGGATAAAAGGCCTTCCGGCTGATGGATCCCAATCTGTTTTCCTCCTTCTTTTCTCCAGGCGATGCCTGGAATTTCTTCTTTGTTTTTTCCGGACAAAAGCATCGAAAACGTTTTTTCTCCTTCTCCCATCATAACAAGAGAGATTTCCGGATGCTCTTCCAGCACAGCTCTGCTGTCATAGGATACTTCCGGTCCTCCAAGCCAGATTTCTGTCTTTGAAGCCGTTAATTTCAGATTTTCACAAATAGAATATACCATGGAGATGTTCCAAATGTAGCAGGAAAAGACCACAATATCTGCCTTTTCTTTGTAAACATCCTGTAAAATATCTTCTTCATAATGATTAATGGTATATTCCTTGATCACAACTTCCCATCCGGCCTTTTTCGCCGCCTCCCGGCTATAAGCCCGAAGAGACAACACCGCCAGATTGGAATGAATATATTTGGCATTGATTGCACATAATAATACTTTCATCTTTTCATCCTTTTACAATGTTTTTAATCTATAAACATGAAATGTATAACGAAATTTGCTCACTTCTTTGTTATCATACCAGAAAACCAGAGGTGTTGCAATTAAGAGACTTCCCTAAACGTTATCTACAATCACTTTTCATACCTGCTTATAAAAAGAATGCAAGTGAACCATCATAAGAAAAACTCTAAAAGAGTTTTTTGAAAACAAACGCAAAAACGGGAAATCGGAAGCATATTAGTATGCTGTAGATTTCCCATTTTATGCGTATGTTTCAATCTGACCACAGGGCAGATTGTGATGGTTCTATTCCAATAAGCCTATGAAAGCTGCTTTGAGTTTACGGACGTCCGGCAATAAAATTTTGAAGCACTGTTTTGCGAAAATTCCCCAAAGAGACGACAGCAAAAAGAAACTTAACTGATACAGAATCAACGAAAGTTATTCTTGATTTACATGACCTATAAATCTTAAGAATGCCTGTTTTCCTTCTTCTGTTCTCTTATATACACCTGCATCTTCCAGGACTTTAGAGAATACTTTTCCGATCTCATCTTCGATGATTTTATCGATGTTTTCCGGAGTTATGCTATGCTGTGCAGAGAATTCATCTACCCAGTCTGCATGTTTTTCCAGCATTTCATCTGCTCTTAAATCATCACCTGCAAGAATGGCTTTTTTCAATGCTTCCATTTCGTCTTTTAAGCGGGCCGGCAGAACAGCAAGACCCATGACCTCGATCAATCCAATATTTTCTTTCTTGATATGATGAAGCTGGGCATGCGGATGATAGACTCCCAACGGATGTTCCTCTGTTGTAATGTTATTGCGGAGTACCAGATCCAGCTCGAACATTTCTCCGTTCTTTCTGGCAATCGGAGTAATCGTATTATGAGGTTCCCCATTGGTATAGGCATAAATAAATGCACTTTCATCGGTATACTCTCTCCATTTTGCCAGAATAACAGCACCAAGTTCCACCAGATCCTGAGAATTCACTGCTCTTAAACGAATGACAGACATTGGCCATTTTACAATCCCTGCTTCTACCTGCTCAAATCCTTTGAAAGTTAGCGTTGTCTCAATCGGTGCTTTTGCCATAGCAAAGGTATAGTTGCCGCCCTGGAAATGATCGTGGGCCAGAATGGAACCGCCTACGATTGGAAGATCAGCATTGGAACCTACAAAATAATGAGGGAATTGCTCTACAAAATCCAGCAGTTTCCGAAATGCTGCTTTTTCAATCTTCATCGGTGTATGTTCCCCATTAAAGACAATACAATGTTCATTGTAATAAACATAAGGGGAATACTGGAAAAACCAGTTCTGTCCGTTGATGACAACAGGGATTACTCTGTGGTTCTGTCTTGCCGGGTGATTGACTCTTCCTGCATATCCTTCATTTTCCCGGCAGAGAAGGCATTTCGGGTAGCCGCTTTTTGCATTCTTTGCTGCAGCAATTGCCTTTGGATCTTTTTCCGGTTTGGACAGATTGATGGTAATATCCAGATCTCCGTATTCAGTCGGTGCGGTCCATTTCATGTCCCGTTTGATTCTGTCTCTCCGGATATAGTTGGTATCCTGACTGAATTTATAATATGTATCGGTTGCTTTTTTCGGATCTTCTTTATAATTCTTCTGGAAACAAGCGATTACTGTACTTGGCGGCGGTGTCAGAAGGCCCATGATCTTTGTGTCAAAAAGATCCCGGTACACAATACTGTTTTCTTTCATAATTCCTTTTTCATAAGCATAATCCATCATGTTGGATAAAAGCTCTGCCAGGCTCTCCACCTTTTCTACTGACTCCTGTTCTTCGTAGTCATCCAGTTCAAACAGTTCCAGTAATCGATTTGTCGTATAGACCTTATCCTCTTTTTCTACCAGTCCTGTCTCTAACCCATAATTTACAAGTTGTGTAATCCATGTTTCTATCATAACGAACTCCTTTTTCCTTTTTAAATGAATCTGATCCAGCCGTTTTGTTTTCGCTTTCCCTATTATTCCAAAATCATTGGACCATTGCCAATCTCTACTACATAGAAATCTGCTTTATATCCGATTTTTTCTTTATATTCTTTTCCAACATTTTCGATAAATTTATCAATGGCATCTCCTTTTACAATGCTGACTGCACAACCGCCAAAACCGGCACCTGTCATTCTCGCTCCGATGACTCCTTCCTGTTTCAGAGCTGCATCTACTAAAGTATCCAGTTCTTTTCCTGTTACTTCATAATCGTACTGAAGAGACTTATGAGAAGCAATCATCAATTGTCCGAACTGGGCAAGATCTCCCTGTTTTAATGCTTCCACGGCTTTTACTGTTCTCTGATTTTCATAAACAGCATGTTTCGCACGTTTTTTCCGGTTTTCATCTTTAATTGCCCCTTTGTAAATCTCAAACTGCTGCTCATCCAGATCTCCCAATGAATCAATTTTTACTACCTTCTGAAGTTCAGCAAGAGCTGTCTCACACTCTGCTCTTCTTTCGTTATATTTGGAATCGCCAAGTCCTCGTTTTTTATTTGTGTTTAAGATTACAATCTTGCAATCTCCAAGATCAATATCTGCATATTCATATTTTAAGGTTGCTGTATCCAAAAAGATGGCTTTATTTTTCTGTCCCATTGCAATAGCAAACTGATCCATAATACCACAATTTACACCATTGTAGTTATTTTCTGAATACTGTCCGATCAAGGCCAGATCCTGATTAGATACCGGAAGATTCCACATATCTTTCAATACAAATCCGGTCAGAACTTCGATTGAGGCAGAAGAAGAAAGTCCGGAACCATTTGGAATATTTCCAAAATATAAGATATCCATTCCCTGAGGAATCTCAAAACCTTTCTTCTTCATGGTCCAGATAATTCCCTTTGGATAACAGGTCCATCCGTTTTTCTTATTATACGTAAGGTCCTCTACATCTCCTTCCAGCACGCCAAGATGAGAAAAATTCATGGAATAGAACCTTAATTTTGTACTGTCATTCTTTCTTGCTACCGCATATGTTCCAATGGTGAGGGCACATGGGAATACATGTCCGCCATTATAATCGGTATGTTCTCCAATCAGATTCACCCGTCCCGGAGCAAAATAAACTTTAATATCTCCACCATCACCAAATACTTTTTTAAATTCCTGTACTAACTGATCTCTCATAAGGCCCTCCTTTAAAACAATAAATTTGTTTTATTACACTTTTTCTGTTTTTTATTATCATAAAACAATTTTTTTAAATTGTAAATAGTATTTTTCACCGAATTTCCTGTTTCTTTTTGTGAAAATCCTATAATCTTCTACTCAAACGTCATCGTAAGAATCAGATTCTGGCCATAGTCGCCAAAGTTTTCTCCGAACAAATTCATACCACCCTGATGCTGTGCCGTTTCCTCAATCCCCAGACGAATGGCGATATATTCTTTTTCAATCAGGTCATAGTCTCCAATGGCATTTTGATTTATTTTTTTCCCATTCAGATAAGTTCCGTCCTTTTTTACCGTCCATTTGGTCAGCAGTCCATATTGGGTATTTTTATCCGGCCACCAGTCTGGATTCAGTTTTCCTCTTCGCCCTCCAAAATCCGATGAACATTCAAAGGTTCCGGCCATCTTTCCATTGATCCACAGGGAAATGTCAGAAGGCCATTCCAGATTATACTCATGATCTTCCGAGCAGATTTCACAGGAAAATTCCATGGACAACAGTTTCTTTTTTAACAGACTTTGATTTGGAAAACGGTATTCCACATATCCGGACTGAAACCAGAGAATCTGAGCCTCAAATCGTTCCGGATCATAAAAGCTTCTCGGCGCATCTTCCACTCCGATTGGTCCTTTTGTCCCGCAAAGTCCACAGGTTCCTCCTACCTGATAATCTGTATAGCTGCCAACAGGCATTTTAAAAATCTCAACATCCTGTACCGGATTTATGCTGCTTCTCAACTCTACATACAAATGATCCAGGCAAATACTGCAGACTTTCATGGAACCTCTTACTCCCGGTGCCAGAGTCGTCTTTATAACGCCTGCTTCTTCCAGAACTTTTACATGAGCCGCAGCAGAAGATGCCGGAATTCCTACTGCCTCCGCCAGTTCATTTACATTGTACTCTTTCTGACGCAGATATTTTAAAATTTCAATTCGAACTTCAGAAGAAAGTGCTTTGGCCAACAAAGCCAGATGTTCTCCATCATCCAGATTCATTTTGATCGTCTGTATCATAGCAGAGCCTCCTTCTCATTTTTATTTTATTCTATTTTTTTTGTTTAATTCTATTATACATGTTTAAAATTCATTTGCAAGGTCTATAAAAAAAGAGTATTGCGTTTTCAGCTCAGATTCCTCTGGCTTCTTCAGCAGTACTCTTTTTCCCAGCAAATTATACAATCCGCTTGACTTTGTATGATTTGATTAATAACGACTCTTTTTCTTTTTGATTGCTCTTGCAGCTGCGTCCACGACATGACCTACTAAAACAGATGTGGTCACACTTCCAACACCACCAGGTACCGGAGTAATCATATCAACGATTTGTTCCGCTTCTTCGTAATTTACATCTCCACAAAGCTTTCCATCTTCATTCATATTGATTCCCACATCAATGACAACCTGTCCTTTGGAAAGGCAGCTTCCGTCTACGGCTCCCGGATGTCCGACTGCAACAATGACAATGTCTGCTTCCTGAATGACTGAAGGCATATCTTCTGTCTTTGTATGACAAAATGTAACTGTCGCATTTTTTTTCAACAGCATCATGGCTACCGGTTTTCCAACGACCATACTCCTGCCTACGACAACCGCTTTCTTTCCGGTACAGTCAATCCCGTAATAATCCAGAATTTCAATGCAAGCCTGGGGAGTACATGGCGGGAATCCATGTTCAATTCCGGCAAAGACTCCGTACATAGAGCCTTCTGTAATACCTTCAATATCTTTCTCCGGCAGTAAGTGATTGGCTGCTTCCAATTCATTTAGGTGATCCGGGAGTGGCTGAAACATCAATGCCCCATGAATCTGCGGGCTTTCATTGATTTCTTCAATGGTATCCAGTAAGTCTTCCTGAGTACAGTCGGCCGGAAGAAGATATTTTTTATATGCCACTCCAAGCGTTTCGCAGCGTTTTACAGCTCCTTTTTCATAAGAGATATCGTCAGGTCTCTCTCCGACACGAATAAGAGCCAGGGTCGGAGTCACACCCTGCTCTTTTACCTTCTGAACCTGTTCTTTGATTTTCTCGTTCAGAGACTTTGTCACTTCTTTTCCTAATAGCTGTTTGGCCATATTCTCCTCCTAACGAAGTCTTCCCATTACCTGGCCGAAAATTGCTTCGGCTTTTTTGGAGTAGACTTCCAGCATCTCATCCGCTTTCCGGTTTAAAGAATCTGCATATTCCCGATCAGCCATTGATTTTGTATTAATGTACACATTCAGACTGGCTCCTTCCAATGCTGCTTTGCAAAAGGCAGCACCTACTCCCGCATCACTAATGGCAATGACAGAGCCTTTCTGTGCAAAAATTTCTATCAGGTCAATTGCTTCACAGCATTTTTCCATAATTTCCATGGGAACGGAACAGGCATCTTTTAATACCTTCTCCATAACCTGTGCCTTCTTTGCTTTTTCTTCTTCTGTGTTTTTAGGCATTCCATAAGCCCTGGATAACGGTTCAAACACAATAGCATCTTTTTCAACCAGTTCTAATAATTCCTTTTGCAGGATATCACATTTTCCTTTCAGCTCCATGATCTCGGCTTCCACATCAGCATATTTTTTCTTGCCGACGGTAAGGCTTCCTACCATATTGCCAAGAGCAGTTCCGATTGCTCCCACAAGAGCGGAAGCTCCACCGCCTCCCGGAACAGGTGCTTTAGATGCCAGCACTTCTACAAATTCATTGCAAGGTGTAGTCGAAAATCCCATTTCCATTCTCCTATCTGTAAAATAAAATTGATTCAGGTATCAAAAGTGATTACAGATTACAGTCCTGTAATCAGCCTTTAGAAATTAAATCCTTTTAATGTGGCAAAATAGTCCTCTGGTGTTTCGGCACGACGAATCATCTGTGTTGTTCCATCTTCTTTCAAAAGAATCTCTGCGGATTTTAACTTTCCGTTGTAATTATATCCCATTGCAAATCCATGAGCACCTGCATCGTGAATCACAAGTAAATCTCCCATATCAATCTTTGGAAGTTCCCGGTCAATGGCAAATTTATCATTGTTCTCACATAAAGAACCTACAATATCATAAACATGGTCTTTTGGCTCATTTTCCTTGCCCATCACTGTAATATGATGATAAGCTCCGTACATAGCAGGACGCATCAGGTTTACGGCGCAGGCATCTACACCGATATATTCCTTGTAGGTGTGTTTTTCGTGGATGGCTTTCACTACCAGATGTCCATGAGGTGCCAACATATAACGGCCCAGTTCTGTGTAAATACTTACGTCACCCATACCTGCCGGTACCAGAATCTCTTCGTATGCTTTTCTTACTCCTTCTCCGATCACAAAGATGTCGTTCGGCTCTTTGTCTTCTGTATAAGGAATTCCGATTCCTCCGGATAAATTGATGAAGCCAATGTGAACATCTGTCTCTTCTTTTAATTCTACAGCAAGCTTAAACAGTATTCTCGCCAGCTCCGGATAATATTCATTGGAAACCGTATTACTCGCCAGGAAAGAATGAATGCCGAATTCTTTCACTCCCAGCTCTTTTAACTGTTTATAAGCTTCTGCAATCTGCGTTCTGGTCATACCATACTTGGCATCTCCCGGGTTATCCATAATACTGGTTCCCAGTTTAAACACACCGCCCGGATTGAAACGACAGCAGATTCTTTCCGGAATTCCGGCTGCTTCTTTTAAAAATTCAATATGAGTAATATCATCCAGGTTGATGGTAGCACCCAATTCTTTTGCCAGGCGGAATTCTTCTGCAGGAGTCTCATTGGAGGAAAACATAATCTCCGGTCCTGTAAAGCCACAGCGATCCGACATCATCAGTTCTGTTAAGGAAGAACAGTCTGTTCCGCATCCTTCTTCTCTTAAAATTTTTAAAATCGTTGGATTCGGAGTTGCTTTTACTGCAAAATATTCTTTAAATCCTTTGTTCCAGGAAAATGCTTTGTATAAATCCCTGGCTGTTTTCCGGATTCCTTTCTCATCATAAAGATGAAATGGAGTTGGATATTGTTCTACAATCTGGTCTAATTGTTCTTTTGTCACAAATGGTACTTTCTTTGGCATTATTCTAATCCTTCCTTTATTTGTATTAATTTTATTTCATTTGATAGAGCTTCTTTAAAAACTTCTACCAGATTATTGTTACTGGAATAGAGACAGGTCGCATTATAATCATCCTGAATTGCTCCTGTCAGCACATAACGAGAATCTGAAATGACACGAATCTGCTTCGTCTTCTTATCTCCAAAGTAAACCGTAGCTCCCTCCAGTTCAAAGGGAGGATCGGTAATGATAACGACTTTTATCTTCCGGCTTACAAGCTCCTCCATAAAAGGCTGATACTGAACCATTCTCTCTCTGGAAAATGACAGATAGATTCTCTCTTTTGTCTCTAAAATCAGGTTTTTCAACTTATCTTCAATCTGCCGCTTCCCGGTAATTGTCATATAATTGGCTGTCTCATCTCTTTGGTTCGGAAGAGTTATCTCTAACTGTTGTGCTGCTTCCTGAAGCATACGGATCTTATTCGCCGTAAATTCCTTCACCGGTACAGGGACATAACGGGCCGCCTGCTCATATGTCTTATAAGCAGCTCCCTTCTCCACCAGACAGGCCAGTGCATTATAAGCATTGGATCTGGAAATACCTGAGCGCTTGGACACTTCATATCCACTTAAGCTGCCTTCCAGGACAAGTAAAACATAAATGGATGCTTCTTGTCTGGTCAGTCCAAAATTCATCAATAACTCTATATTATCCATAGCATCTCCTTACGTGTTCCTTTATAGGACTACTATATAGAAGAATCGAATAAATGTCAATGGCTTTGCCAAAAATTAATTGCTCTTTTTTCTCATTTACTATTTTGCCTTACGTAAAGAAAAGGAGAATACCTTGCTTTACGATATTCTCCCTCACTTTTATTCCTCATTCAGAAAAACAAGAAGCCTTGTCTTCCTACAAAAACGATCTTTTATCTTATTCTTATTCGTCAGCTTTGCCGATAGATCCGAAGATCTCCATCTTTTCTTTTACAGTAGCTTTGATTGCTTCTGTTCCAGGAGCTAATAACTTACGTGGGTCATATCCTTTGCCCTGCTGATCTTTTCCAGCTTCAATGTACTCACGAGTTGCTGCTGCGAAAGATAACTGACATTCTGTATTCACATTGATCTTAGCAACGCCAAGAGAAATTGCCTTCTTAATCATATCTGTCGGGATACCTGTACCACCATGTAATACTAATGGCATATCGCCGGGCAGCTGCTGGATTGCATCCAGTGTTTCGAAACTAAGTCCTGCCCAGTTTTCCGGATACTTACCATGAATGTTACCGATACCTGCTGCTAACATGGAAACTCCAAGATCTGCAATCTTCTTACATTCCTGTGGATCAGCGCATTCGCCCATACCAACAACACCGTCTTCTTCTCCACCAATAGAACCAACTTCTGCTTCAATGGACATGCCCTTCTCCTCGCAGATTGCTACTAATTCTTTGGTCTTTGCAACGTTCTCTTCGATATCAAAATGAGATCCATCAAACATAATGGAAGAGAATCCAGCTTCGATACAAGCTTTTGCTCCTTCGTAACTGCCATGGTCTAAGTGAAGTGCTACAGGAACTGTAATGTTCAGTTCTTCTAACATTCCATTTACCATACCAACAACAGTCTTATAACCACACATATACTTGCCGGCACCTTCAGATACACCCAGGATAACCGGAGATCTTAATTCTTCTGCAGTTAACAAAATTGCTTTTGTCCATTCAAGGTTATTGATATTGAATTGCCCTACTGCATACTTGCCTGCTTTTGCTTTCTGAAGCATTTCTTTTGCTGATACTAACATGTGTCATTCCTCCATAAATAAATAATCTTATTGCCAGGGGCAATATCGGTTTTTCACCGACCCTAAGCTTTGTCCCTTTCATTATATCCCAATACATAAAAAAAATAAAGCATAAAAATCGAAAATAAAGAGGAATCCCTTTTTTCCTCTCTTTCCTTATGATAAAATAGAACAATCAGAGAAGAGAAAGGGGAATCATGGATGATAAAAATTGAAAAAGCGAATCTTGCAGATCTTACAGAAATCATGGCAATTATGGAGGAAGCCGTTTCTCTGCTTCCCGATTCTTCCTGGTATGTAGATGATGATGCCTCTTTTGTCCGGAAACATATAGAAAACACAGGATTTATCCTGAAAGCCCATACCGGCAAGGAAATCACCGGTTTTCTTATCATCCGTTTTCCTGCCATGGAAGAAGACAACCTGGGCCGCTGCCTTTCTTTTTCTGAAAAAGATCTTTTACAAACCGCTCACATGGAATCTGTGGCAGTACGTCCTTCCTTTCGCGGCCAAAACATCCAGAGTCTTCTCATAAAACATGGAGAAACCATCTTGCAGAACATGAAATATCATCACCTCATGGCCACTGTCCATCCGAACAACCAGGCAAGTCTTATAAGCTTCCTACGATGTGGCTTTGAAATAAAAGATACGGTAGAAAAATATGGAGGGCTAAAGAGACATATTTTGTATAAAAGAATTTAAAGCTTCTCTTCCCATTCTTTTTCTTTAAATCCAACAAGAACAAAATCTTCTCCTACCACAATCGGCCGTTTTACCAGCATGCCATTCGTAGATAACAATTCGTACTGCGCTTCTTCTGTCATCGTTGGTATTTTATCTTTCAAGCCCTGTTCTCTGTAAATCATCCCGCTGGTATTGAAAAATCTTTTTAATGGTAATCCACTTTTTTGATGCCACTGCTGTAATTCTTCCTTTGTTGGATTTTCTTCTGCTATGTGCCGATCTGTGTAAGAAACCTGATTTTCATCCAGCCATTTCTTTGCTTTTTTACAAGTGGTACATTTTGGGTATTCTACAAATAATACATTCATGATTTCATCCTTCTTTCCTGTTTTTTTATGAATTCATATTCTCAATCTGCCAATCAATTGGCGCAAGTCCATGTCCCTCTAAAAAACGATTGGTCTGGCTAAAGTGGCGGCATCCGAAAAAGCCTCTGTAGGCAGACAAAGGACTTGGATGAGGAGCCGTAAGAATCAAATGATTTGGATTATGCAGCATACTCATCTTGTTTTGTGCCGGTCTTCCCCAAAGCAAAAAGACGATAGGTCTGTCTTCCCGATCCAGAATCTCAATGACTGCATTGGTAAATTCTTCCCATCCGATTCCCCGGTGAGAATTGGCCTGATGAGCCCGGACCGTAAGGACAGTATTTAAAAGGAGAACTCCCTGTTTCGCCCATTTTACCAGGTACCCGTTATCCGGTATATAGCATCCAAGATCATCCTTTAATTCCTGATAAATATTGACCAGAGACGGTGGAATATCAATACCCGGTTTTACGGAAAAGGACAGTCCATGAGCCTGTCCCACATTGTGATAGGGATCCTGCCCCAGAATCACTACTTTTACCTCTTTTAACGGGGTCAGATGAAATGCATTAAAAATATCATCTGCAGCCGGAAAAATCTGATGGGTCTGATATTCCTCATTTACTTTAAAAAATAAATCTTTATAATAAGGTTTTTTATATTCTTCTCGTAAGGCCGGAGCCCAGTCATTGCTAATCGGCGGCACTTTCCTTTCCTCCTTTGCTATTTTAACGGACTTTTATCCACTTTTCACTGTGAATCATTTTTGCTATGAATCAGTATACCACAATTACAGACCAGATACTATACAGAAAAAGAAAAGAGGGAGAATTGCCGTTCTACATAAATCTATACAATTTGCACATACTACTGAAAAGAATTACAA
>JALEPU010000090.1 GCA_022766905.1 Lachnospiraceae bacterium | reverse complement strand
GGTATGATTTATTCTTCCGGAATGATTCCTGTGATTCCTGCAACAGGTCAGATTGTAGAAGGCGGTGTAAAAGAACAGACAAAACAGGTATTTGATAATCTGAAAGCCTTATTAGGTGCAGCAGGTTCCGATTTGGATCGGGTTATCAAAACAACTGTTTTTATTAAAGATATGAATGATTTTGGTGCAATAAATGAAGTATATGCAACTTATTTTGATGGAGATTATCCAGCCAGATCCTGCGTAGAAGTTGCACGTCTTCCAAAAGATGTTTTGATTGAAGTAGAAGTTATTGCATTAAAGAACGCATAATTTTAACCGAATCAAGTAAGTCCCCCGCTTCAAATGTGAAAACATGAAGTGGCGGGTAGGGACTTGCTTGACGCTAAAAAGAGAAATCCGGTGCCGGGAAAGAATGATATGATGTGCGGCACCGGTTTTTTCTTTCTTTATTCTTAAAAAAATCTTAAAAAGTTAAAAAAGTATCACTAATAATAGTTGAAGATTCCTATATAATTTGATAAAATGATATGGAATGAAAATGTAAATGGGGTTTGGAGAAATGCTGAATATATGGCTGTGTTTAAGCGCTTTTCTTTGTTTTTTTCTGTATGATTGGAATCAGACAACAAAGAAGATAAACATATTCGATCATTTTTTTTGGCTGGGGTGTATTTTGTGGGCTATCGCGACAGTACGTTTGCTACGAAGCGGATGGCTTACCGTTGGTTATAGGGGATTTATTCAGATTTTTTTCGGTGTTTTAAGCGTTATTTCCTTAATTTTCATGATATATTCGCTTTTTTTTGCCTTACCTCTCAAAGAAACTTATGTGGATAAACAGTCTGAGTTAATGCCTGTATGCGAAGATGGATTTTATGCGTTGTGCCGACATCCCGGTTTTTTGTGGTACTTTATTTTTTATTTTTTTGGATCTTTTACATTTCCATGCCATGAATTCTTTTTTGGCTCAGTGCTTTTGTGCCTATGTAATTTTTTATACATATGGACAGAAGATACTGTTTTTTTTCCTCAGATGTTTTCAAATTATGCAAGTTACAGGGAACGTGTTCCTTTTTTAATACCCAATAAAAATAGTATTTTGACGTGCTGTCAGACTTTGAAGGGGCGGAAGAAGGTGTGAATGTGAGGTTTGAAGAAAAACTGGAAGAAACAGATAAGGGCAGTTTATGGACAGAATATTGTGGTTTTCTGGACCTTACCATTCCGGAATTTATGCAGATTCAAAGACGATTGATGGAAGAACAGATTCGGTTATGGAGTAATTCCCATCTTGGAAAACAGATTTTAAACGGGAAAAATCCAACTACCATAGAAGAATTCAGGCAACAGGTTCCATATACGGATTATATTGATTATGCTGATGTTTTACTGCAAAAGAGAGCAGACATGTTGCCGGATGAACCTATGCTTTGGATTCAGACAACCTGGGAAGGTGGGAAACACCCTATTAAAGTTGCACCTTATACAAAAGGCATGTTGGATACCTACAAGACCAATATGGTTGGATGTTTGATGTTGTCTACCAGCGATGGGAGAGGAAAATTTCGGGTGAACCCGGATGATACAATTTTATATGGACTTGCTCCCCTGCCATATGCGACCGGCCTTTTTCCTCTTTTGCTGAATGATGAAATCAGCATTGAATTTCTTCCTTCTGTGAAAGAAGCGGAACAGCTAAGTTTCAGCGAACGAAATAAAAAAGGATTTAAGTTAGGTCTTAGCAAAGGAATTGATTTCTTTTTTGGCGTTGCCAGTGTTACATATTTTGTCAGCTTAAGCGTCGCATCTATGAACAAAGGCGGTTCAGGCAATAAATTAAAAAGTAGTGCATCGATTTCTCCGGCGATGGTTTATCGCTATATGAAGGCAAAGAAGGTTTGTAAGGAAGAAAACCGGGATTTGAAACCGAAAGATCTGTTCCGATTAAAAGGATTTATGTGTGCAGGGACAGACAGCCGCTGTTATAAAGATGATTTGGAAGATTTATGGGGCATTCGTCCGATGGAGATTTTTGCCGGCACAGAGCCTACCTGTATCGGAACTGAAATCTGGTCAAGGAACGGACTGTATTTTTTCCCGGACGCCTGCTTTTATGAGTTTATTCCGGAAAGTGAGATGTACCGGAATATGGACGATCCGTCTTATGTACCGAAATCGTATTTAATGGATGAAGTTGTAGCCGGAGAAAATTATGAGCTTGTTATCTCTGTCTTAAAAGGCGGGGTATTTATGCGGTATCGGGTAGGAGATATGTATCGTTGTATCGGGATTGGATGTACGGCAGATGAGACCTATTTACCCCGTTTTGAATACCTCGACCGAATTCCGACAGTCATTGATATTGGTGGCTTTACCCGTATTACGGAAAATTCAATTCAAAATGTTATGAGTTTATCCGGACTTTCTGTCAAAGACTGGATTGCCGCAAAAGAATTTTCAGAAAATAACCGTCCGTTTTTACACCTTTATGTTGAGATGGAAGAAGATTCTTTTCTTTCAAATGCAATTACCATCGATGTTTTAAAAGAACACCTGGGTGTCTATTTTAAATATTTGGATAATGATTACAAGGATTTAAAAAGAATTCTTGGTATTGATCCTTTAGAAGTGACAATATTAAAATGCGGTACTTTTTCACGCTATCAACAAAGAACAGGAAGGAAGATGAGACGTATGAATCCTTCTTCCTATGACATTAGAGAACTTGTCAATCTGCAGAATGAAGATTACAGAATCATAGGAGGCAGAATCAGGTGAACAATTATACAATAATTTCTGTTTTCGCAACGTGCTGTTATCTATTTTTATTTCTGGCATTTATGGCAGCAAAGAAAACAAGGGTAATTAAAAGTTTTATGACAGTTTTGGCTGCGTTTCTGTTTTGGACAGGCGGTTCTTTTCTGATGCGTATGGAAATGTGGCCCGGTTATCCGATCTGGTTTCATGTTTCCATTGTCGGATTGATTTATCTGCCTTATGCTTTTTTTTACTTTGTACATGCGCTAACGGAAAGTGAAGATCGTATTTTTATAAAAATATGGTTCATTCTGGCAACGATTAATAATATCATCAATGTAACCACAGAATTGTATATTCCATGTCCGGAACTTGTTTTAAATTCCAATGGACAGACAGCTTTTATTTATGATATTGGATGGCCGATTGCGATACTTTTAGTCAGTGCGGCGCTCATGGTTCTTCATATGCTGATTCTGCTGATTAAAAACAGTTCGGAAAACCCTATGGCGAAACGTCAGTTTATCCCTATCTTTGTCGGAATTATTGCTCTGTTCATTGGTAACATACTGACAATGGTACCTTTCTTCAGCGGTTTCCCGATTGATATTGTATCAGGTGTAGTCAACGCTTTCTGCATGTTTTATGCCTTGTATAAGAAAAGGCTGTTCCGCCTCACTTTGCTGGTATCAAGAGGAAGTTGCTATGCCATGGCGGCAGCAATTGCAGCACTGATTTTTTCCAATTTTATTCAGCCATTCAGTATGTTCCTGGAAAAAAATATGGGAAGTATCGGATCTTATAGTATCCTGGTCATATCTCTTGTATTTACCTTATCGACTCTTTTGCTCTATTCGATCTTAAAGAAGTTTATCGATAATGTATTTATCAAAGAAGAAATTTTCCAGGCAAATAATCTAAAAGATTTTAGTCTGGCTGTTTCAAAAAGTCTTCATGTTGATGAGATTCTGGGAGAACTGGTACAGGTAATTCAGAATACCATTTCTGTCAAAAAAGTATATGTTTTTATCCATGATATGGACGGACAGGCTTATACCATGGTCCGCAGTACCAGTCCGCTGGATAATCGGAATATTAAAATCAGTGCGGACAATCCGACGGTAAAATGGCTGCTGAAAAACGATGAATGTCTGATGATAAAAGATTTTAAAAGAACCATGATGTACAAGTCTATGTGGGAGGAAGAAAAACGTCAGTTTTCCAATCTGAGTGTAGAATGTATGGTTCCTTTAAAAGACGGGGATGATCTGGTCGGAATTGTTCTGTTATCCGGAAAAGAAAAAGGAATGAATTTAAATAGCAGCGATATCAGTTTTCTGGATTCTGTCGAATCGGTTGCATCGATTGCGGTGAAAAATTCGAGATTATATGAAAAAGCATATCAGGAAGCACGTACCGATGAACTGACCGGTCTTTTAAATCGAAAATATTTTTATTTAACTATCCAGGAAGAAGTAGACAAAATTAAAGATAAATCGTCTCTTGCACTTGTTATATTAAATGTAGATGATTTTAAATTATATAATCAGTTATATGGAACCAAAGAAGGAGATAAGGCCCTTTCACGAATTGCTTCGATTATAAAAGCAAGTGTGGGAAACAGTGGGTATGTAGCTCGTTACAGTGGAAAAGAATTTGCTATTATTCTTCCTTTTTACGATACGCTTTCTGCAAAAAACCTGGCAGAATCCATTCGGATGCAAATTTTAAATCTGAACAAGAGATCCGAGGACTATGCTTTAAAAGTTCTTACTGTAAGTGGTGGTGTATGTTCCTATCCTTATTCTGCATCCAATGTGAAGCAATTGGTAGAATATGCAGATATGGCAGTCTATAATGCAAAAAGAAAAGGAAAAAATAATATTTTAGTATATACCACAGGAGAAAAAATTGATGTAGAAAGTCCGAAACAGAATTTGGGCTTTAAAGAAGGGGTATATTCTTCTTATGCATCTACCATTTATGCTCTTACAGCAGCTATTGACGCAAAAGATCATTATACCTTCAATCATTCTAAAAATGTGGCCTATTATGCAACAAAACTGGCTGCAGCAGCCGGTTTGAATCGGGAAATGATAGAACTGATTCGAGAAGCAGCACTGCTTCATGATATAGGAAAGATTGGAATTAATGAAAATATCTTGAATAAAAAAGGACAGCTTACAGACGATGAATACGAGATTATGAAAAGTCATGTGGAGCAGTCCATCAGTATCATTCGGCATCTTCCTTCTTTGGATTATGTAATCCCTGCAGTAATCGGACACCATGAACGATATGATGGAAGAGGCTATCCAAGGAGAATCGGAGGAGAAGATATTCCTCTTGCTGCGAGAATCCTTTGTATCGCAGACTCTTTTGATGCGATGGTAAGTAAAAGAGCTTATAAAAATGCTTACAGCGTTGATTATGCTGTAGATGAACTTCTGGCTCAGTCAGGGATGCAGTTTGATCCAAAGCTGGCACCTTTATTTGTTTCTCTTCTAAAAGAGGGAAAGTTAGAGATTCAGAATAATACAGGAAAAGAAGACGTAAGTTAAAAAACCAGGTTTCATGAATCAAGATATGATATGTGATTCATGTACCTGGTTTTTTGTTTTTATAATACTTTTGATAAAAATTCTTTTGTTCTTGATTCCTTTGGATGATCAAAAATGTCTTCCGGTGTACCTTCTTCTAAGATGCAGCCTTCTTCCATAAAGAAAACCCGATCTGATACTTCCCGGGCAAATCCCATCTCGTGAGTGACAACAATCATCGTCATACCAGCCTGAGCTAAATTTTTCATAACATCTAATACTTCGCCGACCATTTCCGGGTCAAGAGCAGAAGTTGGCTCGTCAAAAAGCATAACTTTTGGAGAAAGTGCCAAAGATCTTGCAATGGCGACACGCTGTTTTTGACCTCCGGAAAGCTGAGCCGGATAGTTATTTGCTTTTTCTGCAATCCCTACCTGATTCAACAGTTCCATGGCTCTTTTTTCTGCTTCTTCCTGTGTCATTAATTTATTTTTAATAGGAGCTAATGTGACATTTTCCAGTATAGTCAAATGAGGGAAGAGGTTAAAGTGCTGAAAAACCATTCCAACTTCCCGACGGAATAAATCAATGTTTGTGTTTTTATCCATTAAATCTACACCGTCAATGACGATATCCCCTTTTGTAGGGACTTCCAATAAGTTTAAACAACGAAGAAAAGTACTTTTACCGGATCCGGAAGGGCCTATGATACAGACACATTCGCCTTTACTGATGTGACAGTCAATGCCATTTAAAACTTCCAGTTTTCCGAAATGTTTGTGAAGATCTTTAACGTATATCACTTTGTCTCAGTCTCCTTTCAAAGGCATTTAATGCAAGTGTCATTAATTTTACAACAATATAATAAATGATAGCTATTGCAATTAAAGGCTCAAACATAACATATTTTCGAGAAATAATAAAGTCAGAAGCTTTTGCAAGGTCCATGATTCCAACGTAACCAAGAATCGCTGTTTCTTTGGTTAATACGATCAATTCATTGCCCAGAGCAGGAAGAATATTTTTGATTGCCTGTGGAATGATAATCTCTTTCATTGTGGTTCCGTATGAAAGACCAAGGGAACGGCCTGCTTCCATCTGTCCCTTATCAACAGCCATAATACCGGCACGAATAATCTCGGCAACATAAGCGCCGCTGTTGATTCCAAAGGTACAAATTCCGGCTAAGGTACTTGCCTGAGAACGGAAAACCAGAAAGTAAATAATCAAAAGCTGAACAACAGTAGGGGTTCCTCGAATGACATCGATATAAATGTTGGCAATGATAGAAAAAATCGTTTTGCGGCCTTTGCGTACTTCTGTCATCTTCATGATAGCAGCGATCAAACCAAGAAGAATACCAAGGAGACAGGCAAAGAAAGCAACTTTTAATGTAACACCTAAACCTTTTAATAATAAGAGGTAACCATTGCCATCTACAAAAATATTGTAGAGATGGTTGATAAAGTTCATAAATATACTCCTTTCAATTTGTTACAAAAGAAACGCTACCGCCATCATGG
This sequence comes from Lachnospiraceae bacterium, assembly GCA_022766905.1. GTDB lineage: Bacteria > Bacillota > Clostridia > Lachnospirales > Lachnospiraceae > SIG292. The sequence continues at coordinate 6,298 of JALEPU010000090.1, read as the reverse complement.
AGGCAGCAGCGTTTTTTGTCAGAAACATATCCGCATATATTTCTTTTTATTCATTGATATATTCTTTGATTAAAGAATCATAAGTTCCGTCTGCTTTTAATTCTGTTAATGCATTGTTGATTGCCTCTGCAAGTTCTGTGTTGCCTTTTGCAACTGCAAATGCATAATTTTCAATTGCAGCATCGTCTTCTACGATCATCAGATCATCATTGCCGTTTACGAATTCTTTTGCAGGGTTTTTATCGATGACAACCGCATCAACACCGCCGTTCTTTAAATCCATAACAGCGTCAACACCTTTTTTGAAACGCTTGATTTCTGCCTTTTCTACTAAAGCTCCGTCTTCTTCAGGTGTTACATAAAGGTCACCGGTTGTTCCTTCCTGAACACCGATTTTTTTGTCATTTAAATCAGCAAAAGAAGCAACATTGGAATCTTTCTTTACAATGATAACCTGTTTTGCTTCATAATAGCTTTCTGTAAAGTCAACAGATTCTTTTCTCTCTTCTGTAGCTGTCATACCTGCAGCGATCACATCGATGCTGTCCATCTGTAATGCGCCAAGTAAAGATTTGAATTCCATGTTATTGACTTCCATCTTGCAGCCAATCTTATCACAAATAGCCTGCATTAAAGCAATGTCAAATCCATCATAATCGCCATTGTCATTTACAAATTCGAATGGTGGGAATTCTGCGTTGGTACCTACGATGAGAGTTTCCGGAATTCCGGATTCTGCTACAGCTCCTGTTGTGCTTTCTGCTTCCTTAGAATCACTGCTTCCGGAACCGCCGCATCCTGTGAATGCAAAAACAAGTACCAGTAACATTGCAAGTAAACTTGATAATTTCTTCATTGTTATCCTCCTAAAAATCTTTTTGTTTGTTATTGTAGTTCAAAGCAGTTGTTTTGTCAACTATTTATACAAATATTATGACTATTTATGCGTTTTATTTTCCATAAAGGATAGTCTTGACGGAACCCGGGAATTCATATAACATGAAGGGATAGAGAAATGAGATAGAAAAGAGGCGTTTATGTGGATTGTCTGAAAGCACAGACCTGTATTACTTCCTATGTGGAAGATGAACTGACAGGCTCTGATTTAAAAGATTTTTTGATTCATATAAAAGACTGTCCCGGATGCAGAGAAGAGCTGGAAATCTATTATACTTTGCTGGTCGGGACAAAACAGTTGGATGAAGGAGAACTGACAACCAGTAATTTTTCTCTGGAACTGGATCAGAAGATGGAAAGCCAACTGAAAGAAATCACTTATTGGGAAAAAATGACCAGAAGAATCTATGGATTGACTGCTCTGTTGGGAATTTTATTTGTTTCCTGGACAGCAATCAAAGCAATGGATCTTCATGTACCTGTTATTAATCCAAGACCGGTTACCTGGGAAGAAGAAAAAGACTGGATGGAAGCACAGCTTCTTCCTCACATGTTTCAGTCAACGTATCGTATAGAAAGGATTCCAGTAAAATGATGAAGAAACTTATGTTAATAGATGGACACAGCATATTAAATAGGGCTTTTTATGGTCTGCCGGATTTTACCAATCAAAATGGCGTTCATACAGGGGCAATTTTAGGCTTTTTTAATATGATGTACAAATATCTGGACGAAGAAAAAGCCGGCTATTTACTCGTTGCATTCGACCGGAAAGAGCCAACATTCCGTCATAAAAAATTTGAAGCTTATAAAGGGACCAGAAAACCAATGCCAAAAGAACTCCACGAACAGGTTCCTCTTTTAAAAGAAATCTTAAAAGCCATGAATATCCCGGTTCTGGAACGGCCAGGCTATGAAGCAGACGATATTTTAGGAACCATAGCGGGAGAGGGAGAAAAAGAAGGATTTGAAGTTGTAATCTTATCCGGAGACAGAGACCTGCTTCAGCTTGCGACCAGTCACGTTAAAATTAAAATTCCAAAGACAAAAGCGACAGGGACAATTACAGAGGATTATTTTGAAAAAGATGTCATAGAAGCCTATGGAGTAACCCCAACAGAATTTATTGATTTAAAAGGCTTGATGGGCGATACAGCAGATAATATTCCAGGTGTTCCGGGAATCGGAGAAAAAACGGCGGGAAAAATTATCACTACTTTTCATTCTATTGAAAATGCCTATGATCACATTGAAGAAGTGATGCCAAAGCGGGCTCAGAATAATTTAAGAGAGTATTATGATCAGGCCCTTTTAAGTAAAGAACTGGCAACCATCAAGACAGATTGTGAATTGTCATACCAGCTGGAAGATGCCATTTTACAGGATATATATACAAAGGAAGCCTATGAGTTGTTAAAGGAGCTTCAGCTAAAAAGTTTGATGAAGAGGTTTGACATAGAAGAAGAACCGGAATTTATCTTATCCTGCCAGATGATAGATGATATGGAAGAGGCGGAACAGATCTTTTCGAAAGCAGCTTCTTCCTCTATGATTGGATTTCAGTTTGTGGTAGAAGAAAAGAAATGTGTGGGACTTTCACTCTCGTATGAACAGGGAATTGCATATTTTATTCCGGTTGCAGGATTTATCGGGGAGGATTATCTGAATCAGAAAATGACAGAATTAATCCGTTCTGTTCCGAAAGCTGCAGCCATGTATGTGAAAGAATCTCTCTTTTATCTGGGTGTGACAGAAGAAGATCATAGCTTGTTTGATACGGAAGTTGCTGCTTATCTGTTAAATCCGTTAAAAGACAGCTATCAATATGAAGAGATTGCCAGGGATTATTTGTCTGTCACTCTTCCGGGAAAAACAGATCTTCTTGGAAAGACAGCTCTTTCCGTTGGTTTAGACAGTGAAAAAGACAAGACCCTGCAGGTTCTTGGATATCTTTCTCAGGTTCCAATGCTTGCCTGCCCCGTTCTTTCTGACCGACTAAAAGAAAAAGAGATGGACCGGTTATATAAAGAAATTGAGATGCCAACGATTTTTGCTTTATTTGATATGCAGAAATGGGGAATCCGGGTAGAACGGGAAGCACTTCGGGAATACGGAGAACAGCTGGTGGATAAAATCGATGAACTGGAGCAGTCCATTTATGAACTGGCAGGAGAATCTTTTAATATTAATTCTCCAAAACAGCTGGGAGTTATTTTATTTGAAAAATTACAGCTTCCTTTTGCGAAAAAGACTAAAACCGGATATTCTACCGGTGTAGATGTGCTGGAAAAACTGGTTCCCGATTATCCGATTGCAGAAAAAATCTTAGATTACAGACATCTGACCAAACTGAAATCTACTTATGCAGACGGATTAATCGGATATATTGGAACAGACGATCGAATCCATGGTATTTTTAATCAGACTGTCACAGCAACGGGAAGAATCAGTTCTACCGAACCAAATCTTCAGAATATTCCCATTCGAATGCCTCTTGGCCGTGCGATCCGAAAAGTATTTGTACCGGAAGAAGGATATGTTTTTGTAGATGCAGATTATTCTCAGATTGAACTTCGGGTTCTTGCTCATTTGTCAGGAGATGAAAACCTGATCCGGGCTTATCATCAGGCTCAGGATATCCATGCCATTACTGCTTCCGAAGTATTTGATACGCCTCTGGAAGAGATAACACCGCTTCAAAGAAGAAATGCAAAGGCAGTAAACTTTGGAATTGTTTATGGAATTTCAGCTTTTGGATTAAGTGAGGATTTGAAAATAACCAGAAAAGAAGCTTCCTCTTATATAGAAAAGTATTTTCACACTTATCCGCAAGTTAAGGAATTTTTAGATGAAATGGTTGCCTTTGCAAAAAAAGAAGGTTATGTAAAAACCATGTTTCATAGAATACGTCCGATTCCGGAACTTTCTTCCAGTAATTTCATGCAAAGAAGTTTCGGAGAACGAGTTGCCATGAATTCTCCAATCCAGGGAACTGCTGCCGATATTATTAAAATTGCTATGGTTCGTGTGAATATGCGCCTGAAAAAAGAAAACATGAAATCCAGGCTGATTTTACAGATTCACGATGAGTTATTGATCGAAGCGGCTATAGAAGAAAAAGAAAAAGTGAGACAGATTTTAGAAGAAGAAATGTCAGGTGCCTGTACCTTAAAAGTACCTTTGGAAATCGATATTGAAGAAGGAAACAGCTGGTACGACGCCAAATAAAGGATAGAAAAATGAAGAAAAAAGTAATTGGAATTACAGGAGGCATTGGCTGTGGAAAAAGCGCAGTCATGTCCCTGTTGGAAGAAAAATATCAGGGAGCAGTTTTGCTTACGGATCAGATTGGTCATGATTTGATGGAGCCGGGTGGCAAAAATTATGAGGGGATTGTGGCTCATTTCGGAACAGATTTTTTAGATGAAACGAAGCATATTGACAGAAAAAAACTGGGAAATCTGGTTTTTCAGGACCCTGAAAAATTAGAACAATTAAATCAGCTGACCCATCCCAACATTTTAAAAGAAACAAAACGCCGGATTGAACAATTAAAAGCAAATCCGGATGTTTCGATGGTTTGTCTGGAGTCTGCTCTTTTGCTGGATACCCCTCTTTGTGAATTCTGCGATGAAATCTGGTTTATTTATGCAGATCAGGATACAAGAGTGGCACGATTGATGGAAGGAAGAAATTATACAAGAGAATATTGCCTTACTGTCATGGAAAAACAGCTTTCGGAAAAACATTTTCTGGAAAAAGCAGATTTTGTGATCGATAACAGTGGTTCTTTAGAACAAACAGAAGAACAGTTAAAGAAGATAATAAGATAGGACAGGAGGCTATTATGCGTTTTTTTCATTTATCGGATCTGCATATTGGAAAACAGCTTCATGAATATTCTTTGTTTTCAGATCAGGAGTATATTTTGCGACAGATTCTAACAAAAGCAGAAGAATATGAGCCGGATGCAGTTTTGATCTGTGGAGATATTTACGATAAAACAGTCCCGGCAGGAGAAGCCTATGAAATTTTTGATCGTTTTTTGATGGGGTTGTCAGGACTTCATATTCCGGTTTTGATTATTGCCGGTAACCATGATTCACCAAAAAGACTTTCTTATGCCAGTTCTTTTTTGGAAAAACATCAGATTTTTATTTCTACCATGCCTCCTCGTTCTGAGGATGAATATTTGAAAAAAATAACTCTTTCCGATTCCTACGGGCCGGTAAATTTTTACCTGCTGCCCTTTACAAAGCCGGCTTATGTCCGGCATTTGTTTTCAGAAGGACAGGTTTTTGATTATGATAGTGGAATTCGGGAATTATTAAATCGGGAAACCATAGATGAAAATCAAAGAAATGTGATTTTATCCCATCAATTTTATCAGGCTTCCGACTGGATGACAAAAACCTGTGATTCCGAACAGGTTATTTTATCCGTTGGAGGAACAGATCGGGTAGATGCAGCCCTTCTTCGTTCTTTCGACTATGCTGCATTGGGACATCTTCATGGATCTCAGAGAGTCAAATTTCCGGGAATCCGTTATTGCGGAAGTCCGTTAAAATATTCGATCAGTGAAGAGCATCATAAAAAGTCCATTACCCTTGTCACATTAAAAGAGAAGGGATGTCCGGCAGAAATAGAAGAAATTTCTCTTTCTCCTCTTCGGGATGTGAAAACGTTAAGAGGAAAACTGGAAGAAATTCTGAATCTTTCAACGGATGAGAATCGTCACAATTTTGTCAGCGTTCTTTTAACGGATGATATAGACCCAATCCGGCCAAAAGAGAAACTATGTCAGGCTTTTGATTTTTTACTGGATTATCGGATCGATAATCAGAGAACAAGGAGCATTCTTACGGAACAGGAACATGCTTTTGATTATTTGACACCAATCGAGGCTTTTTGCGCATTTTATGAGGAAATACATAAAATACCTTTGACAGAAGAACAAAGGATTACCATAGAACAGATGATGGAAAAAGTGAAGGAGGATGAGGAATGAAACCACTGAAACTTACTTTATCGGCATTTGGTTCTTACGGTGATAAAGAGGTTATTGATTTTTCCCGAATATCAGGAGGAATTTTCCTGATTGCAGGAGAAACAGGGGCAGGAAAGACCACTCTGTTTGATGGAATTACCTATGCTCTTTACAATGAAACAAGCGGCGGTATCCGGGACGGGGATATGATGAGAAGTCAATATGCAAAAGAATCTACTCCTACCTATGTGGAACTATCTTTTTTGCAGGATGGAAAATCCTATCAGATACGGAGAAATCCCAATTATCTTAGACTGAGCAAGCGGAAAAATAAAGACGGAAAGTATGTAAAAACAAAGGAATCCGCCAAAGTGGAATTAATTATGTCTGACGGTACCGTGTTTCCCGGAAATC
>JALEPU010000046.1 GCA_022766905.1 Lachnospiraceae bacterium | reverse complement strand
CATCCGGGATGAGACCGGTTGTGGCCCTTTATTCTACTTTTTTACAAAGAGCATACGACCAGGTGCTTCATGATGTCTGTCTGCAAAATCTTCCGGTTACTCTTGCAATTGACCGTTCCGGAATTGTAGGAGCAGATGGGGAGACCCATCAGGGAATTTATGATATTTCGTTTTTGACGTCCATTCCGGGACTTACGATTCTGGCACCGAAAAACCGGTATGAATTATCGGCCATGTTAGAATATGCAATTAATTTTGACGGTCCTGTTGCGTTAAAATACCCAAGAGGCAGTGCCTGTTATGGAATGAAAGAATTCCAGGAACCAATTGTACAGGGAAAAAGCGAAGTCATGAAACAAGGAAGGCAGATTGCAATCATTGGAATTGGATCTATGATGGAAGCAGCCTATGAGACCTGTCTGATTCTGGAGGAGGAAGGGTATCAGCCTACTTTGATTAACGGCAGATTTATCAAACCTCTGGATATGGAATTGCTGGAAACATTGCAAAAAGATCATGAACTGATCGTTACCATAGAAGAAAATATTGCTTCCGGAAGTTTTGGACAGTCTGTCGCTGCATGGGCGGGAGCAAAGATAACCGGACCATTGGTTCTTCCAATCAGTCTGCCTGACATTTATCTGACTCATGGAAGCGTAAACCAGCTAAAAGAACAATATGGTCTGACTGCAGAGCAGATGGCTTTGCGTATCAAAGAAACGTTGCAGGAACATAAAGTAGAGGAAGAAACATGAAACAACGACTTGATGTGTTACTGGTAAATCGTAATCTGGCAGAATCCAGAGAAAAGGCAAAAGCAATTATTATGGCTGGAATTGTCTATGTGGATGGGCAAAAAGAGGACAAAGCCGGAGCATCTTTTCCGGATACGGTTCAAATTGAAGTAAGGGGTACTACCTTAAAATATGTAAGCAGGGGAGGCTTAAAACTGGAAAAGGCAATGGAGCAGTTCGGACTTTTCCTTTCCGGAAAGACCTGTATGGATGTGGGCGCGTCTACAGGTGGTTTTACAGATTGTATGCTTCAAAACGGAGCAGTGAAAGTGTTTTCCATTGATGTCGGACATGGACAACTGGCCTGGAAACTGAGAAATGACGAGAGAGTTGTCTGCATGGAACGGACCAATATGAGATATGTCACAAAAGAAGAGGTGAAGGATCCCATTGATTTTTCTTCGATTGATGTGTCATTTATTTCGCTGACCAAGATTTTACTTCCGGTAAAAAATCTGCTTGTCCCGGAAGGAGAAGTAGTCTGTCTGATTAAACCTCAGTTTGAAGCAGGAAGAGAAAAAGTCGGGAAAAAAGGAGTGGTAAGAGATCAGAAGGTACATAAAGAAGTGATTCATCTTGTACTGGATTATGCAGTTTCCATTGGTTTTGTACCGCTTCATCTTGATTTTTCACCGGTAAAAGGGCCGGAAGGAAATATAGAATACCTTCTGCATCTGAAAAATGGAGGAACAGGTGGAGAAGAACCGGATTGGGAGAAGACCATAGAAAAAGTGGTGGAAGAATCCCACAAAACATTGGATAAAGCAGAATAGAACAGACCAGTTAGAATGCGGAGAGAGATACCATGAAGAATTTTTTGGTCATCACAAATAAATATAAAGATGCAGATTTATCAGTGACAAAAAAGGTGACCGGTTATCTGGAAGAGAGAGAGGCTTCCTGCCGGGTATTGGCAGATTTGGGGGATCAGTATGAGGAAATTCCCGATTTAGCCCCAGATACAGAATGTATCATTGTCATTGGCGGTGATGGTACTATTTTACAGGCGGCAAGAGGAATCATTGGTAAAAAAATTCCTATGGTTGGAGTGAATAAAGGAACATTGGGATTTTTGACTGAGATTGAAGAGTCGGAGCTGGAAGATATTTTAGATGCACTTCTTATGGATGATTTTCGTGTAGAAGAACGAATGATGCTCCGAGGCGAGATTTACCATCATGGAAAACAGGTTTATGAATCCTTAGCTCTGAATGATCTGGTTATTACAAGAAGTGGATTTTCCAGAATCATTGAGTGTAAAATATGGGTGAACGGTAAAATAATGGATAATTTCCATGGAGATGGATTAATTGTTGCAACGCCGACCGGTTCTACCGGATACAATTTATCTGCCGGAGGACCGGTTGTGTGTCCGAAAGCAGATATTATGCTGATTACACCGATTTGCCCTCATGCAATGGGAGCGAGGAGCACGGTTTTAGCACCATCTGATGATATCTGGATTGAGATTGGTCGATTAAGAAAAACCCAGGAAGAAGAAGCTATTGCAACCTTTGATGGTCAGATGGGGATTCGGCTGAAACCGGGAGACCGGATTCATGTTGTTCCTGCAGAGGAAAAAACCTATCTGGTAAAAATAAAAGAACATAATTTTTATGAAATTTTACACAATAAATTAAAAATGAGCCAGGAAAAATAGAGGGAGGTTACATGAAAGCAAAACGGCAGGAAAAAATTATTGAAATCATTGAAAAATATAATATTGAAACTCAGGATGAACTGGCAGAAGCTGGCTTTTACACAACACAGGCTACCATTTCCAGAGATATTAGGGAATTGAAACTGACAAAACTGGCTTATCCTGGTGGAAAACAGAAATATATCGCATTAAAGAACAGAGAGCTTCATGTGGATAAAAAGTACAAAAGAGTTCTTTCGGATGCTATTATTCATGTGGAGGCAGCTCAGAATATTATCGTCGTAAAAACGGTGACAGGAATGGCCATGGCATGTGCGACTGCCATTGATTCCCTTGGCATATCCGGCATTGTCGGTACGATTGCAGGAGATGATACGATTATGTGTATTGCTAAAGACAACGATTATGCCAAAGATGCCATCGAAAGCCTGAAAAAGGAAATTAGCTAGATCAGATCAGGGGTGAAACATGCTACTGAATTTACATGTGAAAAATATGGCCTTGATTGATGAAATCGAAGTCGATTTTTCCGAAAAACTAAACATATTGACAGGAGAGACAGGTGCAGGAAAATCCATACTGTTAGGCTCGATCAACGCTGCATTAGGTGCAAAAGTGTCCAAAGATATGATTCGAAAAGATGCAGAGTACGGTATGGTTGAACTGGTTTTTTCCATCGATCAGGAGGAGACGATACAGAAATTAAAGGATCTGGACATTTCTGTGGAGGAAGATGGACTTTTGATTATTGCGAGAAAGATTATGAAAAATCGTTCCATCAGCAAAATCAATGGACAGACAGTGACCCTCTCCCTTTTGCGGGAAGTATCTTCTCTACTCATTGATATTCATGGACAGCATGAACATCAGTCGTTGCTTCATAAAAAAGTACATCTGGAAATCATCGATTCTTATGGAAGAAAAGAGATAGAACCGGTGAAGGAAGAATTAAAAGGTTATTTTGAACGTTATCAAAATGCCAAAAATGCTCTTTTGGAAGTCAGCATGGATGAAGAAAAGCGATTGCGGGAACTGGATTTTCTTCGTTTTGAGATAGAAGAAATCGAGCAGGCTCGTCTCGTGAACGGTGAGGATGAAGAACTGGAAAAAGACTATAAAAAGATGTGCAACAGCCGGCTGATAGGAAAAACAGTCGGTGATGTCTATCGTATGACAGGCTATGAAGAAGGAGAATCGGTTGGAACCGTATTAGGAAGAGCCGTCCGCCAGTTCAGCTCGGTGATGGAGCTTGATGAAGATGCCGCTTCTTTGGGAGAACAGTTGAATCAGCTGGACAGTCTGTGTAATGATCTGAACCGGGAATTATCGGAATATCTTTCTTCCCTGGAATTTGATGACCGGACCTTTTATGAAGTGGAAGAACGGTTGAATCTGATTCATGGACTGAAAGCAAAGTATGGAGGTACCATTGAAAAAATCCGGGAGTATCTGGAAAAACAAAAGAAAAAAGAAGAGAAGCTGCTTCATTTAGAAGAAGAAAAAGAAATAATTAAGCAGGAGCAGGAAAAAGCCAGAAAACTGTTGGATGATCAATGTGAAAAATTGACCGATCTTCGAAAACAGGCAGGAATGGAACTTTCCAGGGCAATCAAAGAAGCATTGATTGACCTGAATTTTCTGGATGTGAAATTTCAGATTGAATTTAAGCCGCTTTCCAATTACACCAAAGATGGAAAAGATGAAGCCTGCTTTATGATTTCGACAAATCCGGGAGAACCGTTAAAACCCCTTCCGGAAATCGCATCTGGCGGTGAGCTTTCCAGAATTATGCTTGCAATTAAATCGATTTTGGCAAAAGTAGATACCATTGATACCTTAATATTTGACGAAATTGATGTAGGAATCAGCGGAAGAACGGCACAGATGGTGTCAGAAAAGATGTCCCATATTGCAAAAAATCATCAGGTCATTGCCATTACCCATCTGCCTCAGATTGCAGCCATGGCAGACAGTCATTATTTTATTGAAAAAAAGGCAGAAGATTCCAGAACAAAAACATCTATTGTAAAGCTTCACAGAGAAGATTCCATTCGGGAACTTGCCAGAATGCTTGGTGGTGTAGAGATTACAGATCGGGTTTTGGAAAGTGCAAAAGAGATGAAGGATATGGCAGAGAAAGTAAAATAATACTGATTGAAACAAAGTCTATTTCACATAATAAGGACAGGATAGAAAAAGGAACAAAAAAGTTGTTCCACTTTATCCTGTCTTTTCTGTTACGAAAAAATCAATCATATTAAAAAATATAGAAGAAAGAGGGACCTGCCATGAATCAAAAATCCAGCACTTCCAGAAGAAAAATCCGTTATCGTCAGGCACTATATCTGCTGCTTTTTTGCAATCTTTTGCTATGCTGTATCTCTTTCTATCAATCGGTACAAAATGAAATTCCTGACAGTATTAAATTGTTTGCCGGAGAAAAATCAACTTTTTCTTATGGAATTCCGGCAAAAGGCATGTTATCTTCTCAATCAGAGGAAGAGGAATCCTGTGAAACAATTTCTGTGAACCTGAATCAGCCTTTTACGGTAAAAGCAGATTCAACCGGTGAATACGTCATGGAAAGCCGGCTCTTTGGTTTATTTCATTTGAAAAAAACAACAGTCAAAGTTCTGGATACGAAAGAAGTTGTTCCCTGCGGACTTCCGGTAGGGATTTACGTGAAAACAGATGGAATGCTGGTTCTGGATACCCAGATTTTAAACTGTAAAGATGGATTGAATTATGAACCGGCAAAGAATATTGTAAAAGCAGGAGATTACATCCTGGAAGTAAATGGGCAGAACATCAAAGGAAAAGAAGAATTGAAAGAAATCGTTGCTCAGTCAAAAGGAAAAGACATCGAATTGCTGATTAACAGGGACGGAAAACAGTTTAAAGTGTCAGTCACTCCTGTAATGACAAAAGAAGGAGTCTATAAACTGGGAATCTGGGTTCGGGACGATACACAGGGTCTGGGTACTTTGACCTACATCAGCGGCAAAAAATTTGGGGCGTTAGGCCATGGAATCAGTGACATCGATACGGGAACCAGAATGGAAATAGAAGGGGGAAGTCTTTATGAAGCTCATATTCTGGCAATCAAAAAAGGCGAGAAAGGCAGCCCGGGAGAGCTGATTGGCCAGGTCAGTTATGGAGATGCAGGTTACCTGGGAAAAATAGAGAATAATACCGGATTTGGAATCTATGGAACCTTAAGCCGTCCGATCAACGGGTTATCCGACCAAAAACCAATGCAAATAGGCCTGAAACAGGAAGTAAAGAAAGGAAAAGCCTGCATACGGCTCATCCTGGATGGAAAATCGAAAGATTATGAGATTCAAATTGAAAAAGTAGACGGTTCCAACAAAAACATCAAAAAAGGAATGGTTATAAAAATAACAGATAAAAGACTTTTGAAAGAAACAGGAGGAATTGTGCAGGGAATGTCTGGCAGCCCTATCATTCAAAACGGAAAAATAATCGGTGCGGTAACTCATGTATTTGTTAATGATCCGACGAGAGGGTATGGAATTTTTATTGAGAATATGCTGGATGCGGCGGGATAAAACAGTGCCAGAGGTAGCTTGCCTCTGGTATTTTTATTGTGCGCCCGGCGGGCGCACGTTCTAACGGGTGAAAGTCCCGAATCCGCCCGGCAGTGGGAAGGATATAGCCGAACAGCAAGGGTGTCACCGTGAGGTGATGTCTGAAGGAAGCTGAAGGCAAACCGCTGACCCG
>JALEPU010000022.1 GCA_022766905.1 Lachnospiraceae bacterium | reverse complement strand
GCCTTTATTTGTAGAAAAGTTTAAAGAAGAGATTCCCCGCTATATGATCAAGCACCAGGTTCGTCCGGGTATGACCGGATGGGCACAGATCAATGGATTCCGGGGAGATACCTCAATCCGGGGCAGAATAGAACATGATATTTACTATATAGAAAACTGGACTCTGGGACTGGATATTAAGATTTTATTTTTGACTTTCTTTAAGGGATTTGTCAACAAGAATGCTTACTAAATCGGTGATTCCTTTGTTGACAGAGGTGTAAAAAAAAGTATAATATAAACATAGCTCTATTTTAATATTATAGAAGATAGAGAGGTCTCGTTGAAAAAATTATGAAAAGTAGAAGGTGATCTTATGTACGCTGAATTTGATGAAAGCTTAGTAACAGGGAATGAATTAATTGACGGACAGCATAAAGAGTTGATTGATCGTATCAATAAGCTGATTAACTGCTGTGAACAGGGTGGAGGAAAGATCGAAGCCATTAAACTGCTTGGATATCTGGAAGAATACACAGAATTCCATTTTAAAGCAGAAGAGGAATTACAGGAGAAGATTTCCTATCCTGGTCTTGCCGAACACAGACAGAAACACGAAGATTTTAAGAAATCAGTCAAAGAGTTAGATGAAATGCTCCATGAAGTAGAAGGTCCTACGGATGCATTTGTAGAAGCTGTTCAGAAGAACGTGATCGACTGGCTTTACGGTCATATCAAAGGCTTTGACTGTTCCGTTGCTACATATATGCATATGAGTTCCAATCCGGAATTACTATAAAATATCACCTGGTAGCTGCTTTTTTTCCATTGTTCTTTTCATGGATTTCGAAAAACAGCTTATAATGTAATTTATATGAGAAGGGGGTGTTGCAAAGTAAAGATATCATATCTTTATTTTGCAACACCCCCTTCTTTCTGCAAAATCGATCAGCTGTTTTTCAGGCAGTGTTCCCGCCCGGCAATTTTTTAAGACCGCTGTTTTTGAAATCCTGCTGAAAAGAACAAGATGGAAAAAGAATCAGCTACCAGGTGACGATAAGTTGAAATGGATTATGCTTCTATCATAATCTGATTTTCATTCCGCCAGTTTCTTGGCGATACTCCGTATACATTTTTAAATGCTCTGGAAAAGTGGAGCTGGTTGGGATAACCTACGGCATTTCCAATGTCACTGATAGATAGTTTTGTCAGCTTTAATAATTCTGCGGCTTTGGTCATTCGGTAATTCATCAAAAACTCCTGAGGGGATTTCCCTACTGTTTCATGGAAAATTTTGCCGAAATAGCTTCGGTTCAGGCCGCAAAAAGAAGAGATATCTTCGATGGAAATATCATTTTGAAAGTTTTGTTCGATATAGGATAAGGCCTCTTTTATGTAAAAATCCCTCATTTTACCACCTTGTTTCAGCCGCATAGAAGCGGAAGAACGGGCCAGATAATCTAGAAACAGATAAAGATGCCCAATCAGATGAAAGGGGGACTCTTTTGCGTTTCTTGCAATATAGATCATCTCCTGCATCATATCCAAAGCAAGGTCTTTCGCTTTGGGATGAAAAATGGGAGCATCCTTAGAAAGGCCTGCGATTTCCACAGCCTCTTTGGCTTTCAGACCATCAAATTCAAGCCAGACATATTCCCATGGAAGATTATGGTCTGCAAGGTAAGTAGTAATCTGGTGAGGAAAAATCATAAAACCTTCCCCGCTTTTGACCGAATAGGTCTTTGTGACACCCTTGGAGTTGTCGGCATAAAGGGTGCCGGTGCCGGAAATGACATAGTGAAAGAGAAAATGGTTCCTTGCGGCAGGACCGAAGGAATGGGAAGGGGTACACTGCTCCCACCCAAACTGATAAAGTCCCAAATCAACAAAATTCTCATTGGGAAAAACGGAAAATAAAAGATTACTCATAAAATCCCACTTTCTTTTTTATTTATTTCCTACCATCTCAATCACCTTTATGCTTTTTAGTATATACGAAAATATATCAAAATGCTAGTCGGTATTTGATTTTTTTTGGAAAAACATCATTTTGGTATAAAAATGGAAAAATCGGGCTATTTTAAGACGCATTTTACCATGTTATAATAATCTCACTTAAGGGCAATGAACGTTCAAAGCAGTAAGTAAGAAAGGAGAAAAAAGGAAAATGAAAAAGAGTAAGAGAACAATCAGTCTGCTGCTTCTAGTAGTATTACTGGCTGGAGCCTTGTCAGGATGTAAAGGAACAAAGTCCGACAGTGGAAAAATTGAAATTGAACTGGTACAATATAAGCCGGAAGCAGTGAAAGCTTTTGAAGCAATTGAAGAAAAGTTCAATGCAACCCATGACAACATTCATTTAACCATTGATTCACCTAATGATGCTATGACAATTTTGAAGACCAGATTTATCCGTGAGGATAACCCGGATATTATCGGGATTGGTGGCGATGTAAACTATTCTAATTTTGTGGATTCTGATATGATGATGGACATTTCCGATTTTGATGGACTGGATACAATCAAACAGGCATATTTAGACATTGACAAAAACCTGGAATTTGTTCCGGAAGAAGGTGTCTATGCTGTCCCATATATGGCCAATGCAGCCGGTATCCTTTATAATAAAGATATTTTTGATGAACATGGATGGAAGATTCCTAACACCTGGTCTGAATTTATTGCTCTGTGTGATGAGATTCAGAAAGCTGGTATTCAACCTTTTACTTTTGGTTTTAAAGATACATGGACCTGCCTTGCACCATGGAATGCAATTGCTGTAGACCTTGCACCAGCAGATGTATGCCAGCAGGTAAATGGCGGCGAGACTACCTTTACAGAAGAATACAGAGAAGTATCTGAACGGATGCTTGCGCTTTTACCATATGGTCCTGAAGATCCATTTGCATATAATTATAACGATGCTTGTACCGCTTTTGCTAATGGTGAATCTGCTATGTACACCATCGGTAGTTATGCTGTACCGCAGATTAAATCAGTAAATCCGGAGATGAATATTGACTCCTTTGTATTCCCGGCTGCGGAAAAAGCAGAAGACAACTCATTAAATTCCGGATGTGACTTACAGTTTTCTGTTATGGCAGACTGTGAAAATAAAGAGGCTGCCTATGAGGTGTTAAGATTCCTTCTGGAAGATGAGAATATTCAGATTTATATTGATGATCAGACTGCTGTACCATGTAAAGAAGGCGATTTCGAACTTCCTTCTATTCTGGATGGAATGGCTTCTTATATCCAGGAAGGCAGAATGAAAGATTATCAGGATCATTATTATCCTTCTGAAATGGCAGTAGATGCCCAGATTCAGACATTCCTGATGAAAAAAGATGTAGATGCTTTTCTGAAAAAGTTTGATACAGACTGGATAAGATATAACAGGGATATTATCCGCAAGGTAGAAGAGTATAATAAGAACCACTAGAGAAAGGGGATAGGAGAATGAATAACAAATCAAAAAATGACAAAAAACGAGCATTTCTTTTGATGACTCTTCCGATTGTAGCTTTGTTCTTCTGTTTTAATACATTGCCTTTGATTAAGGGCGTGATTTACAGTTTTACAAACTTCAAGGGGTACGGTCAATATGACTGGGTCGGCCTTAGAAATTATATCGATTTATTTACTGATTCCCGCGTGGGAGGTTCTTACTGGTTTACCTTTAAATTTGCATTGATCACAACAATTGTTGTAAACGTATTGAGCTTGATTCTGGCACTAGGATTAAACAGCAAAATCAAATGTAAAAGCTTTCTGAGAGGAGCTTATTTTATTCCAAATATTTTAGGCGGATTGGTAGTAGGTTATATTTTCAATTATCTGTTTACATATATTTTACCGGCTCTCGGTCAGAAGATGGGAATTCCGGGCTTAAGTTCCAGTATGCTGTCCAACCCGAAAACAGCATGGCTGGCTATCGTAGTGGTCTGTGCATGGCAGTCCATTGCAATGAACACGATTATTTATATTTCCGGTCTGCAGACAGTACCGGAAGATGTCTATGAGGCAGGAGATCTGGATGGAGCAACCGGCTGGAAGAGATTCAAACATCTGACTTTACCTTTGATCATTCCATTCGTAAGTATTAATATGGTATTGACTATGAAAAACTCTCTGATGGTATTTGACCAGATTATGTCCTTGACAAAAGGAGGTCCTGCTCAGAGTACAGAGTCTATCTCCTATTTGATTTACAATAACGGTATGAGCGGCGGACAGTTCGGTTTCCAGAGTGCCAATGCGGTTGTATTCTTTATTGTAATTGTTATTATTTCTGTGGCACAGATGTCGATCACCGGTAAGAAGGAGGAACAGCTGTAATGAAAAATACAAGTGAAAATAAAGTAAACTGGCCTGTTACGATTTTATTGATTGCAGGGCTTATCACCATTGCCTTTCCTCTTTATCTGACGATAGTGATTGCCTTAAAGCAGCCTTCTGAGATGACAACAACCATTTCCGGTCTTCTGTCTTTGCCAAAGACATTCAGCCTGGCGAATTTTAAAGAGGCAATGGAAGTTACAGACTTCTGGCATTCTCTTGGAAACAGTTTATTACTGACAGGAGTGACAGTTACATTGTCTATAGTCCTTCATTCACTGATTGGATATGCAATTGGACGTAACAGAGGAAAGAGTAAATTTTATAATTTTATTTATCTGTATATTGTAAGCGGTATGTTTGTACCTTTTGCGATTCTTATGATGCCATTGGTAAAACAGACTGCTCAGATTGGTCTTGCAAACAGAGCCGGAGTTGTTCTTTGCTACGTTGTATTTTATATGCCGATGAACGTACTGCTCTATTCCGGATATTTGAAGAATATCCCGATTGCGCTGGAAGAAGCTGCCTGCGTAGACGGTGCTGGAACCTGGAAAACATTCTGGACTATTATTTTCCCAATCATGAAACCAATGCATGCAACTGTAGCAGTTCTGACTGCACTTGGAACCTGGAATGACGTTATGACGCCATTGGTTATTATGTCCGGAACCGGACAGAACACACTGCCGCTGGCACAGCTGAATTTCCAGACTCAGTTTGGAACAAACTACAATCTGGCATTTGCATCCTACCTGCTTGCATTGCTGCCAATTTTAATTTTCTATCTGATCTGTCAGAAACAGATTTTAAACGGTGTTGTAAACGGCGCAGTAAAATAAAGCAGTATGCCCATCCTGTTGTCTGACCGGGGTGGGCTTTCAAAGTATAAAAAGAAAAAACGGAGGAGATGGCTATGCTGACACATCCTGTATTTGTTACATTCTGGACGGAAGACGGAAAAGAAAGTGTGCCTGTAAAAAGGGACAGGCATCCTGGAAAGAGATACAATTGGAGCTTGACCAGAAGGACTATGAAATAAAAGTAAATCTTAGGGCAAAGGAAAGTCCTTTGTGTTACGTATCCATTCGCTTTGAAGCCAGGAGAGAAAAAGGGTGGATTCCGCTGGGACAGGACAAGAAAAAATGGGGTAAATGCGCTTGCTTTCCGAATGCCCCAGCATGGTATTTTTTTTGATGCAGATGCAGATTGTGTCGGTATCATGGGCAAAATCCCATGGGAATGGAACCGCAAATGGACAGAACTGCTGGCTCTGAGCGGTACTTCTTTGTTTTTATCAGTGAAGCCTGGGCTTCCGGCAAAAGAGGAAGAAAAAGAATTAAGTGATTTTCTGGAAATCGCATCCAGAAGACATCAACCGGCAAAGCCGATGGATTGGGAAGAAACCAGCTGTCCATCTCATTGGGAGACAGAGTATGGTTTAAAAAAATATAATTGGTATCAACAGACCGGATTTTTATTCGGAGATCTGTGGCAATAGGAGGAAAAACATGTCAATCAAATATCAGAAAGAAACAGGAATTTTTACTTTACATACGAAACATACAACATATCAGATGCAGGTCGATAATCTGGGAACTTTGCTACATCTATATTACGGGGAAAAAATTGCAGATGAGGATGTAAGTTTTCTGATCATTCGAAATGACAGAGGTTTTTCTCCGAACCCAGGTGACAGAATGGAAGAAAGAGACTATTCTCTGGATTTTCTTCCCCAGGAATATGCAGGAATCGGCACAGGAGATTTTCGGATTCCTGCCATTTCCCCTGTAAACGGAGATGGAAGTTTGGCATTTAGCGGCAGATATAAAAGGCACAAAATATATGACGGACCATATGAATTATCCGGACTTCCTAAACTTCGGGATCAGAAAAAGGAGTCACAGACCCTGGAAATTACATTGGAAGATGAAGCCACAGGGCTGATGGTGGAATTATTATATGGAGTCTTTGAAGAAGCAGATGTTATTACAAGAGCAGTGAAAGTCCTGAATCAGGGAAAAGAGGAGATAAAGCTTTCAAAAGTTATGTCCTGTACCCTGGATTTTCTGGAAAGTGATTATGATTTGATTCATTTTGGAGGACATCATGTGCAGGAGCATGAATATCATCGTCAGCCTGTCTCCTTCGGATGTCAATCCTTTGGAAGTGTAAGGGGATATAGCAGCCATCAGCATAATCCAAGTGGAATTCTCTGTAAGACAAATGCGTCTGAGGAGGAAGGAGACTGTTATGGATTTGTCTTTGTTTACAGCGGAAATTTCCTTTGTGAGGTGGAAAAGAACCAGTTCAGTCAGATGAGAATGAATCTGGGAATTCATCCTCAGCAGTTTGAATGGAGGCTTTTGCCAGGGGAAAGCTTTACGGCACCTCAGGTAGTATTGTCTTACAGCGAAACAGGACTTTCCAGGTTGACCAACAATTTCCACAATATTTTTAGAACAAACCTGTGTGAGAGCAAATATATGAATCAGGTAAGGCCTGTTTTATTAAACAGTTGGGAAGCAGTTTACCTGGATTTTGATGAAAAAAAAATATTAGAGATTGCCAGAAGTTCCAAAGAACTGGGGACAGAACTGTTTGTGATGGATGATGGATGGTTTGTAAATCGAAATGATGACAGTCATGGACTTGGAGACTGGGAGTTGGATGAGAAAAAGCTTCCTCACGGACTTTGCTGGCTTTCCGAACAGATTCATCAGATGGGGCTTTTGTTTGGCATCTGGATTGAGCCGGAGATGGTAAGCCAGGGCACCAAACTATACAAAGAACATCCGGACTGGGTCATTCAGATTCCAGGAAGAAATCCTTCCATGGGAAGGGCTCAGATGGTTCTGGATTTATCCAGAAAAGAGGTCCGGGATTATCTGGTAGAAAAGATGAATGGCGTCATCAGAGAGGCTCATGCTGATTATGTCAAATGGGATGCAAATCGTTCTATAACAGACATTTATTCACAGGCTTTACCAGGAATGAAACAAGGGGAAGTATTTCATCGGTATATGTTAGGATTGTATGATCTGATGGACCGTATTATCTTGGCAAATCCGGATGTGCTTTTTGAAGGCTGCAGCGGCGGAGGCGGACGTTTTGACGCAGGGATGCTTTATTATCAGCCGCAGATTTGGGGAAGTGATGATACAGATGCTATTGCCCGCCTGAAAATTCAGTATGGCTTGTCTTATCTGTATCCATCTCAGACCATCGGCTCGCATGTGTCTGTATGCCCGAACCACCAGACCGGAAGAATGACTCCGCTCCATACGAGAGCAGTGACAGCGATGCATGGCACCTTTGGTTTTGAATTGGATCCTTCTGATTTAAGTGAGGAAGAAAAGAAACAATGTAAAGAATATGCCCGGGAATATAAAGAATATGCTCCTGTAATGGTGGAAGGAGATTATTACCGGCTGACAAATCCTTACGAAAATCATCTGTTTACAGGATGGATGCATGTGACAAAGGACAAACAAAAAGCCTGGGTAAGCCTGGTGATGACAGATGTGGAAGGAAATGCACCGATTTCTTATTTGAAGCTTAGAGGATTGGACAAAGATGGAATGTACCGGGTCGATGGGCTAAATCTGGTTTGTTCCGGAACAGTTCTGATGAAAATGGGAATTCCGATTACCTGGGAACTGAAAGAATATGAGGCTGTCCGTTATTGTCTTACCAGGATAGATAAGGAATAGATGAGTGATAAATCAGAAGAGGAAATAAAACATGGTAAAAGAGTTTGAAACAAGATTATCCAGACATTATGATGAATTAAAATGGCTGTATTGTGAGCTTTATTCAGAAAAATATGATTTTTTTGACGATTTTCTGGAAATTTTAAAATACTATTACAAAAATAGAAAAGAGGACTTGAAAGAAAGAGACAGAAAAAGGGAAAAAGATCCGAAGTGGTATAAACGAAATGATTTATCTGGAATGATGCTCTATGTAGATGCTTTTGCCGGCAATCTGAAAGGAGTAGAAGAAAAGCTTTCTTATCTTGCAGAAACGGGAGTGAATTATATTCATCTTATGCCTCTTTTAGATACGGTGGACGGAAAAAGTGACGGAGGATATGCAGTTGCAGATTTTCGGAAAATTAAACCATCTCTTGGCACAATGGAAGATCTGGAGGAAGTGACGGATCTTTGTCACAGGCAGGACATGAATATTTGTATGGATTTTGTCATGAATCATACATCTGATGAGCACGAGTGGGCAAAACGTGCCAAGGCAGGAGAAAAAGAGTATCAGGACCGATATTTCTTTTTTGATAATTTTGATGTTCCATCCATTTTTGAGCAGTACTGTCCTCAGGTATTTCCAACGACTGCACCTGGAAATTTCACCTGGCTTCCTGATATCCAAAAACATGTAATGACAACCTTTTATCCTTACCAATGGGATTTAAATTACCGGAACCCGGTAGTATTAAATGAAATGACTGCTAACCTTTTGAACCTGACCAACAAGGGAGTGGATATTGTCAGAATCGATGCAGTTCCATATATCTGGAAAGAACTGTATACCAACTGCCGTAATTTAAAACAGGTTCATACAATTGTAAGGATTCTTCGGATGGTGACAGAAATTGTCTGTCCCGGTGTACTGCTGTTAGGGGAAGTAGTAATGGAACCGGAGAAAGTTGTTCCATATTTTGGTACGGTGGAAAAACCGGAATGTCATATGCTTTACAATGTGACGACGATGGCCTCTACCTGGCATACTGTGGCAACAAGAGATACAAGATTGCTAAGACGCCAGATGGATATTGTATCTTCTCTGCCAAAAGAATATACTTTTTTAAATTATTTGCGCTGTCATGATGACATAGGCTGGGGACTGGATT
Source organism: Lachnospiraceae bacterium (assembly GCA_022766905.1). Classification (GTDB taxonomy): domain Bacteria; phylum Bacillota; class Clostridia; order Lachnospirales; family Lachnospiraceae; genus SIG292. The sequence goes on along the minus strand of JALEPU010000022.1, from coordinate 18,876 downwards.
ATGACTGGCTTTCCCGGTTCGGAATCAATGAAGTGGCTCATAAAAAGTATTTAAATGACTTTTTTACCGGAAAAATTCCGGATTCTTTCGGAAGAGGAGAACTCTACAACGATGATCCGAGGCTGGGAGATGCCAGATTGTGTGGTACAACGGCCTCTCTTTGTGGTATTGAAAAATTTGCTTACGAGAAAAATGAGGCAATGACAGACCGCAGCATTCAGTGCGATTTAATGCTTCATGCCTATATGTATACTCAATCAGGAATTCCAATCCTCTACAGCGGCGATGAAGTGGGACAGGAAAATGACTATACGTATCACAAAAATCCTTTGAAACAGCAGGATTCCCGCTATCTTCACAGAGGTGACATGGACTGGAAAAAGGCAGAAAATCGAAAAGAGGCTGGTACAGTTCAGGAAAAAATCTATTCCATGATTCAGAAAATGATTCAAATCCGCGGCCAGTATCCGGTTTTTGAAACAGGAGCAAAAGTGTGGACGGTTGATACCTGGGATGATCATGTGCTGGGAATCGGCCGATATCTTGACGGAGAAAAGCTGATTGCACTTTTTAATTTCAGCGAGGAGCCGAAAATGGCATGGATCAATGAACAGGATGGGGAGTATGTTGATTTATTTACAGGCGAGAAAATGGAAGCCGCAGGAATCCAAATGGCTCCTTACGGCTATCACTGGCTTTATAAAAAGTTTTAAAAAGCTTGTTTTCGGTACTGACTGGGGGTACAGGCTTTGACCTGACGAAATTTTCGGATGAAATAGCTGACATTGTCAAAGCCGCAGTCTAAGCTGATCTCCATGATGGATTTTGTTGTTTCTTTTAGCAGAATGCATGCAAAATCAATGCGCCTGCAAATGAGAAACTGGATGGGGGAAGTTCCGGTCATTTCCCGAAACATGCGGCACAGATACTGACTGTTGCAGGATACATGATCAGCCAGATCCTGAAGAGAGATATTTTCCGCATAATGTTCGTCAATATAAGAAGAAATACTTTTATAGCGATCAATTTTTTGCCGTTCTGAAGCAGTAAGAAGAGAATCGGCATTTTGAAAATAACTGGTATCAGACAGAGTAGATAAAAACTGCAGAAGAAGCAGTTTGCATGTCAGGTACCAGTTTTTTTTCTGCTCGAGAGAGGCAGTAAACATCTGGTGAAGGAGGGGAGCAAGATGCTTATAGGCATCGTCTTTGGGAGACAGAATATGCTTTACTGCTTTGGTACGGAGAACAAAGGGGCGGATCAGTTCTTCTTCCAGAATATCATGATAGGAGTAATCAAGAATCTCTGTGGCAAACAAAAAGGCATAGTGATGAGAAGGAGAGGAGAGCCCGTTAATCTGATGTAGATTCTCACTGTTAATAAAACAAAAATCACCGGGTCTAAGGTGATACTGTTCCAGATCAATCTCAACCTCAAATTCTCCCTGATCCACATATAATATTTCCATCTCGGGATGCCAATGACGTTCAACAAAAAAACGGTTGGGAAAAGACTCCCGAAATTCCATTCCATCAATAGGAGTCACAGATGTTCCATGGGGGATATTTTCTTTTAATGAATGTTTCTTGTTCATAGGAACCTCCCTGAAAAAAGTCAATATTGTGTTATTATTGTAACGGAAAGTGCAAGTATTTGCAAGGATAGAATGATATACTACTTATAACAACAAAAAAGCAATAAAACATTGTGTCATCTGACGCTAAAAATTAAAAAACAGGAGGAAGAAAAAATGATTCAGAAATTTGTATATGGAACACCATTTGAGACAGATGCGGTTGTACAGAAAATTGACACAACAGAAGGAACTCCTTCTTATGGGACGGTAAATTTTGAGAAGGGTTTTTGTTTTACCTATAGAATGGATCAGGATGATATCATCTATGGTCTGGGAGAGAATGTAGGGGGAATCAACAAAAGAGGACATCTTTATATCAACCAATGTGAAGATGACCCAAGACATACAGAAGACAGAAACTCTCTCTATGCAGCCCATAATTTTATCATCGTAGCAGGAAAAAAGAGTTTTGGATTGTTCCTTGACTATCCGTCTGTAATGACTTTTGACATTGGATACACCAGGACAGATATGCTGACGATATCCTGTGATGAGGCGGATCTTAAGCTTTATGTGATTGACGGGGAATCCCCCTATGACATTGTAAAACAATTCCGGAAAATCATCGGAAGAAGCTATATTCCGCCGAAATTTGCCTTTGGTTTCGGACAAAGCAGATGGGGCTATGAAACGGAAGAAGATTTTCGACAGGTGGCAAAAGGATATCGGGAAAATCAGATTCCAATCGATATGATTTATATGGACATTGATTATATGGATCATTTTAAAGATTTTACAGTAAATGAAGAGAATTTCCCGGATTTCCCTGGTTTTGTTGCGGATATGAAGGAACAGAACATCCGAATGATTCCGATTATAGATGCGGGGGTAAAAGTTGAAGAAGGCTATGAAGTCTATGAAGAAGGAGTAAAAAAAGGTCATTTCTGCAAGAAGGCTGATGGAAAAGAATTTACCTGTGCAGTCTGGCCCGGATATACTCATTTTCCTGATGTGCTGAACAAAGATGCAAGAGAATGGTTTGGAAATTATTATAAAATCCTCATTGATCAGGGAATTGAAGGATTTTGGAATGACATGAATGAGCCAGCTATTTTCTATTCAGAAGAAGGGATGAAAGAGTTAAAAGAACTTTGCATTCAGTTTGCAAATGAGCCGGATGACAAAGACAGATTCTGGGCTTTTCAGGGAAGAGTAAATGGAATGGCCAATCATCCGGATGATTACAGAAGATTCTATCATGAGGTAAATGGAGAGAAAGTCTGCCATGAAAAAGTGCATAATCTTTATGGTTATAATATGACCCGGGCAGCAGGGGAAGCTTTTTCACGAATTGCCCCGGATAAACGTTTTCTTATGTTTTCCCGTTCTTCCTATATCGGCATGCATAGATATGGCGGTGTCTGGACCGGAGACAATCATGCATGGTGGTCCCATCTGCTTTTAAATATTAAGATGATGCCATCCCTCAATATGTGTGGCTTCCTTTATAGCGGAGCAGATCTGGGAGGTTTCGGTGCAGATACAACGAGAGATTTACTTCTTCGCTGGCTGGAATTTGGAATCTTTACACCGCTGATGCGTAACCATGCAGCAGCAGGAACCAGAATGCAGGAATGCTACCAGTTTGAGCAGGTAGAAGATTTTGCCCATGTGATTGGAGTTCGTTATCGTCTTGTACCTTATCTTTACAGCACTTACATGAAGGCTGCATTACAGGATGATATGTATTTTAAACCATTGTCCTTTGTTTATCCGGATGATTCCATGGCAGCCAAAGTAGAAGATCAGTTGATGATAGGAGATGAAATCATGATTGCTCCTGTCTATACGCAGAATGCAGCTGGCCGTTATGTCTATCTTCCGGAAGAAATGAAGCAGATCAAATTCCTACCGGATGGCTCTTTGGAAGAAACCATTCTTCCTGCAGGACATCATTATGTGGAAATTGCCTTAAATGAAGTCGTTATTTTCATCCGAAAAGGAAAATGTATCCCTCTGGCAAAGACGGCACAGTGCGTCGATCAGATTGACACGAGCCATATGGAAATGATCGGGTATGAAGGAGAATATGTTCTGTATGAAGACGATGGGGTTCACATGGATTATGAGAAAGAAGAGAATTACAGAGTGTTATGGAACTAGAGCTTCTTTGTTTGAGAAGTTGATACCTGACAATATGTCGAAAGGCGGATTTCGAAGAACCCGCCTTTCGACATTTTGTATATTTTTAAAGATGCTGCTTTTCAAACAGTACTACCGTCCGGCATTCTTTCAGACGTTGTCTTGGAAATTCCACCAAAAGTGTCAAATGCCAAAAGCAATGATAGATCGTCTCACTGCAAACTTATTTGGCCAAGAGAGTCATAATCTGATTGCTTCGTGCAATGAATTTGCTCATCTGTTCCGGTGTTAATGGTTTGTTTGCCAGCATTGCCAGGTCAAAGATCTGCTCACAGAAGATATTGGTATGTTCTCCTTCCGGATTTGCAAGCACATACTGAACCAGGTCATTGTTGGCATTCAAGGTAAGAGTCATGCTTTCAGCTGCCATGCCAAGCATAGATGGATCCATACCGCTCATACCGTACATTTCCATCATTTCATGCATTCTTCTTGCTTCTTCAGAAAGAGTGACAATCGCAGTTGTGTCTGTATTTTTCAGTTTTTCAACTTTAATGTTCAGTTTGTCATTGTCCAAAGCTTTCTTGAACAGTTCGGAAAGTTTTTCTTCGGTTTCTTTTAACTCGTCTTCGCCGACTTCTTCTTTGAAGTTATCCGATAAGTCTGCATCAATACGAAGGAATTTTACATCCTGGTTTTTCATTTCCAGGTGATTGATGAAGGAACTGTCAATGGCATGAAGAAGCATGACTGCATCCATACCCTCATCTTTGAACATACGAATGTACTGAGACTGGGCATTTTCATCGGTTACGTAGAATACCTTGTTTTCGTATTTTTCTTTTCCTGCTTCTAAGTATTCTGAAAGAGTCAGATAGTTTCCTTCTAAGTTTTTGAACAGGATGTAGTCCTGCATTTTCTCGTCAAATTTACCATCCCGGATGCAGCCAAATTTAATAAATGGGCTGATGTCATCCCAGTATTTTTCGTAATTTTCTTTATCCGTCTTATACATGCCGGATAATTTGTCTGCGACTTTCTTTGTAATATAATCAGAAATCTTCTTTACAAAACCATCATTTTGCAGAGCACTTCTGGAAACATTGAGAGGAAGATCCGGACAATCGATAACACCTTTTAAGAGCATTAAAAATTCCGGAATTACTTCTTTGATGTTATCGGCAATAAATACCTGATTGTTGTATAATTTGATGGTTCCTTCGATGGATTCGTACTGGCTGACAAATTTCGGGAAGTAAAGGATTCCCTTTAAGTTAAATGGATAATCCATGTTCAGATGGATCCAGAACAAAGGCTCTTTATAATCATGGAATACTTTGTGGTAAAATGCCTTGTATTCTTCTTCCGTACATTCATTTGGATGTTTGGTCCAGAGAGGATGTGGGTCATTGATTGGAGTTGGTTTCTTCTCCTCTTCCGGTTCTTCCTCATCGGCTTCTTCGTCAACGATTTCATCTTCCTCAGAGTCACTTTCCTCCGTACCTTCGATGGTTTCTTCTTCGTCTTCAAAAGATTCTTCTTCTGCATCTACAATATCCGGAATATCTTCTTTGGCTTTTGCTTCTTCTTCTGTTTGTGCATCTGCGTTGGTAAAGTAGATTTCAACCGGCATGAAGGAGCAATATTTTTCAATGACTTCCCGGGCACGCCATTCATTGGCAAATTCAAAGCTGTCCTCGTTCAGGTAAAGAGTAATCTCAGTACCGCGAAGCTCTCTGTCGCTTTCTTCCATACTATATTCAGTGCCGCCATCGCATTCCCAGTAAACTGCTTTTGCACCATCTTTATAAGAAAGAGTATCAATGGTAACCTTATCTGCTACCATAAATGCGGAGTAGAAACCAAGTCCGAAATGGCCGATGATCTGGTCATCGTCTGTTTTGTCTTTATAGTTCTCCAGAAAAGCTTCTGCACCGGAAAAAGCAATCTGAGTAATGTATTCTTCTACTTCATCTTCCGTCATACCAATACCATTATCAATGATCTTAATGGTCTTATCATTGGCACTTACAATGACATCTACCTGATAATGGTTATCTTCCGGAGCTTCGAATTCTCCCATTACTTCCAGCTTTTTCAGCTTGGTAATGGCATCGCAGCCGTTGGAGATTAACTCGCGGTAAAAAATATCATGGTCGGAATAAAGCCATTTTTTAATAATTGGAAATATGTTGTCGCTGTTAATTGATAAATTTCCCTGTTTCATTGCACATACACTCCTTTTTATAAATCTGTTTTTTGTCTGATCCTCTTCAAAACGGTCATAAGTCGTTATAGTTTTTTGCTTTCATGGAAGAGGTTTTGCTGATTTAAACAATATGATAATACCCTTACCGGCAAATGTCAAGAAAAAATTAGCACTCAACCTTTGTGAGTGCTAATAAAATTTTGGGCATTTTATATGAGCTTGTCTAAAAATTGGACATCCACAGGAAAAGTGTCTATTGAGAAATGAAAAAACAAACCCTAAAATGACAGGAAAGTCTGGTGGACGAATCACTTGATTGTCATAGAAACAGTCAAACTAAAATAAAAATAAGAAAGAAAACAGGAGGATATTATCATGGATGTATCAGCAACAATTAAAAAATTTGGCTTGGAACAGGCATTTCGTTATCTGTATAAAGACCCGGAAAATAATCTTTTAAAAATTATGGACTGGGCTGATCGATTTGCAGGTGATGAATTTGTAACACAGAGAAGGATGATCAGAGAGGCAATTACGGATCCTTCCCATCCTTATTATGGATTTATCAGACATATTTTGAATGATGTGGATCCTCATGTAATGAAGACGACAGCGGTGAATTTTTTTATTAATTCTGCCCTTGTAGGGTGGCCGAAGCAGGAAAAACTCAGAGAAAAATATGGATGCAATATTCCATGGACCATTCTTCTGGATCCCACCAGTGCCTGCAATCTTCACTGTACCGGATGCTGGGCAGCAGAATATGGAAATAAGCTGAATCTTTCCTTCGAAGAAATCGATGATATTATCGGGCAGGGAAAAGAACTTGGAGTTTATCTTTATATTTATACCGGCGGAGAACCTTTGGTACGAAAAAAAGATTTAATCCGACTCTGTGAGAAACATTCCGACTGTGTTTTCTTATGCTTTACCAATGGAACTCTGATAGATGAAGAATTTGCAGATAAGATGCTTCGGGTCGGTAATTTTGTACCTGCGATTTCTCTGGAAGGATTTGAAGAAGCAACAGATTTCCGACGTGGCAAAGGTGTCTTTCAAAAAGCAATCGATGCAATGCATCTGCTGAAGGAAAAGAAATTAATCTATGGGATTTCAGCCTGCTATACCAGAGCTAATTTCGAATCCATTACCTCAGAAGAATTTTATGACAGTATGATTGAGATGGGAGCATATTTTGTCTGGTATTTTCATTATATGCCGGTTGGAAATGATGCTTCACCGGATCTGCTTCCAACACCGCAGCAAAGAATCGAAACTTATCATCGAATCCGGAACTATCGGGCAACAAAACCGTTATTTGCCATGGATTTCCAGAACGATGCAGAATATGTAGGAGGATGTATTGCAGGAGGACGCCGATATTTCCATATCAATGCCAACGGAGATATTGATCCTTGTGTCTTTATCCATTATTCCGACTCCAACATTCGGGAAAAGACCATTCTGGAAGCCTTACAGTCTCCAATGATGATGGCATACCATGACGGTCAGCCGTTTAACGACAATATGCTTCGTCCATGTCCAATGCTGGAAAACCCGGAGAAATTAAGGAGTATGGTTGCAGGAACGGATGCCCACTCTACCGATTTACAGTCTCCGGAAACAGCGGATCATCTTTGTGCAAAATGTGATAAATATGCAAAAGAGTGGAAACCGGAAGCGGAAAAATTATGGGAGGAAAGTTGTTGATTTTAGAAATATCTGTTTTCCTTCGCCCTGGAATAATTCAGAAAGGCGGACAAAATCTTTTTCCAGATTATAGTCCATTCCATGGTCTAACCAGTCCAGAATAACGCCAACCAGTATACATTTATAAAAACGAATCAGTAAACGAAGGTCATCTTCGGGAACCTGAATCTCTTTTGTCAGAGTGTGGATATATTCTGTTACGACGTAAGTTGCCATTCGTTCTAACTGGTCCAGAAATACTTCCCTCTGGACAGAGCGGTAGATATGTAAAACTGCCTTTTTTCGCTTCAAACTATGTTCAATAATAGTAGAGAGGCATTCCGGGAGAGAATTAAAACCGGCGTAATTCTGGACAACGGAGTCAGCATCTTTTTTGATAATACTTTCCAGAAGTTCCGGGATATCATGAAAATGATAATAGAAGGTATTCCGGTTGATCTGGCAGCGATCCACGATATCTTTTACCGTAATTTTATTGTAGGGTTTTTCCTCCAAAAGCTCCCAGAAGGCATTTACAATCGCTTCTTTCGTACGATTCATCGTGTCACCTCGATTTTTAAAATTTCTTATAAGTATAGCATATGAGGAATTTTTTTGCAAAAAAAACAGGGATGATAAATGGTGAACAATATCCAAAAGAGAAGGTTCGGATCTGTCTGACCGGCTCCGGTGCAAAACCTCTGGCAGAGCGTCTGAATGTTCCGTTTGTACAGGAAGTATTTGTGAATTCAATTGCGCTGAAACATGATTATGATCAGGTAGGAACGGCCATTGAATTGGGTGGTCAGGACGCAAAGATTATCTTTTTTGGCCGTGGCAGCCAATCAGGAAATCTGAATGTATCCAATATGAGAATGAACGGAAGCTGTGCCGGAGGAACAGGAGCTTTCATTGACGAAGTGGCTTCTATTTTAAAGGTACCGGTTGGAAAATTCAACTGCAAAACAGACTATTGGCGCTCTGGCACAGGGACTGGAAATTCGAAAACCGGTCGTGTTTGAAGGTGGGCCTTTGACTTTTCATCCTACTTTGATTCGGGTATTTGAAGAAAGGCTGGAACTTAAACCGGAAGAAGTGCTGGTTCCAAAACATCCGGAAATTATGATTGCATATGGTGCAGCTTTGTCTTTGAAAGAGATGTTTTCAGGGAAAGAGGAGGAAAAGGAAGAAGCAGGGAATCCGGGCAGAAGCTCTTCCGGTGGGAAGAGAGGACGCCATCCGGCTGGGCAAACAGTATGTCCACAATGACATTTGTTTTCCGGCTCAGATTGTCATCGGAGAAGCACTGGCTGCATTGAGAAGTGGAGCTTATGACAATGATGAGGTAGCCATTGCCATGGGAAAATACATCAGTGACTGTCGTCTGACTCATTATACAGCTTTATTTAGAAAGGCTTTAGATGATGCTGGTTATGAATGCCAGAATAAATCAGTAAAATGGTAGAAATGGTACAGAACAAATGTTTCTTTTTTGTCTGTACTTTTTCTTTTTTCTGTGGTATACTAAGCACACTGTAAATCGAATGATGAGCAAAAGGAGGGAAATTCATGGATCATTTTGAATTAGTATCAGAATACAAACCGACCGGTGATCAGCCGGAGGCAATTGACGCTTTGGTGAAAGGCTTCAAAGAAGGCAATCAGTTTCAGACTCTGCTTGGTGTGACCGGTTCCGGCAAGACTTTTACCATGGCCAATGTCATTGAAAAATTAAACAAACCTACCTTGATTCTGGCCCATAATAAAACGCTGGCTGCTCAGCTTTACAGCGAGTTTAAGGCATTTTTCCCTCACAATGCAGTCGAATATTTTGTGTCCTATTATGATTATTATCAGCCGGAAGCTTATGTGCCTTCTACGGATACTTATATTGAGAAGGATTCCTCGGTGAATGATGAGATTGATAAACTGCGTCACAGCGCAACGGCGGCGCTGATTGAGAGAAAAGATGTCATTGTGGTATCATCAGTATCCTGTATTTACGGGATTGGTAATAAAGAAGACTATACAGAGATGATGCTTTCGCTTCGCCCAGGAATGTTAAAAGACCGGGATACGGTGATCGATGCGTTGATTGACATGCAGTATGTGAGAAATGAGATGGATTTTCATCGCGGCACTTTCCGGGTAAAAGGAGATGTGGTGGAGATTGTACCGGTATCGACCTTTGAGGATGCGGTACGGATCGAGTTTTTTGGGGATGAGATCGACCGGATTACTGAAGTGGATCTTTTGACGGGAGAGATTAAGGCCAGTCTGAATTTTGTGGCGATTTTCCCGGCATCTCATTATGTAGTATCCCAGGATAAACTGGAAAAAGCAGTAAAGACCATTAAGGCAGAACTGGCAGAACAGATTACTTATTTTAAGGAAAATGATAAATTGCTGGAAGCACAGAGAATCGGAGAAAGAACCAACTTTGATCTGGAGATGCTTCGGGAAACCGGATTCTGTTCCGGAATTGAGAATTATTCCAGACATTTGACCGGCCTTGCACCGGGAGAACCGCCGAATACGTTAATTGACTTTTTTGAAGATGACTTTTTAATGATTATCGATGAGTCGCATATCACGATTCCGCAAGTTCGGGGAATGTATGCGGGAGACCGTTCCAGAAAGACGACCCTGGTCAATTATGGTTTCCGCCTTCCGTCAGCCCTGGATAACCGGCCTTTGAATTTCCAGGAATTTGAACAAAAAATTGATCAGATGCTGTTTGTATCGGCGACGCCGAATGTCTATGAGCAGGAACACGAGATGCTGCGGGCAGAACAGATTATTCGTCCGACCGGTCTTTTAGATCCTCCGATTGAAGTACGTCCGGTAAAAGGGCAGATCGATGATCTTCTGAGTGAGGTCAATCGGGAAGTGGCAAAGAAACATAAAGTTCTGATTACAACTTTGACGAAAAGAATGGCAGAAGATCTGACCGATTATCTGAAAGATTCCGGCATCAGGGTCAAATATCTTCATTCGGATATTGATACTTTGGAGCGAGTGGAGATTGTGAGAGACCTTCGGATGGATGTATTTGATGTGTTGGTTGGTATCAACCTGCTTCGTGAGGGACTGGATATTCCGGAAGTTGCCCTTGTAGTCATTCTGGATGCAGATAAAGAGGGATTTCTTCGTTCAGAGACATCTTTGATTCAGACCATTGGCCGGGCAGCGAGAAACTCAGAAGGCCATGTTATCATGTATGCAGATACCATTACGGATTCTATGGCGAAAGCAATCAGTGAGACAAAACGAAGAAGGGAAATTCAGGATGCTTACAACAAAGAACATGGCATTACGCCGCAGACGATCCAGAAAGCAGTCCGGGATTTGATCAGTATTTCCAATGACGAGGAAGAAGAAAAAGAAGAGTATAAGAAAGATATAGAATCTATGAGCAAGAAAGAACTGACCGAATTGATTGCAAAAGTCAATAAGAAGATGAACAAGGCTGCGGCAGAGCTGAACTTTGAAGAAGCGGCTGTATTGCGGGATGAGTTAAAAGAATTAAAAATTGCTCTTAGAGATTATGATGACTAAAAACAGATGAGTGATGATGAATGGGGAGCCGGAGTCTCTCCGTTCATAGGAATAAAGGATAAAACAGATGGATAAGAAAAAAGATTATATAAAGATCAGAGGTGCCAGAGAGCATAACCTGAAAAATATTAACCTGGATATTCCAAGAAATAAATTTGTGGTATTAACAGGGCTTAGTGGTTCCGGAAAATCGTCTCTGGCATTTGATACGATTTATGCGGAAGGACAGAGACGATATATGGAATCCCTGTCTTCCTACGCCAGACAGTTTATGGGGCAGATGGAAAAACCGGATGTGGATAAGATTGAAGGACTGTCCCCGGCTATTTCCATTGATCAGAAGTCTACCAATCGCAACCCTCGTTCGACAGTTGGTACAGTAACGGAGATTTATGACTATTTTCGTCTTTTATATGCCCGTGTCGGGATTCCACATTGTCCAAAGTGTGGCAAAGAGATTCATAAACAGACGGTTGATCAGATGGTGGACGGTATTCTGGAACTGCCGGAAGGAACCAGATTTCAGCTTCTTGCCCCTATTGTAAGAGGAAGAAAAGGGGAACATGTAAAAATATTTACCCAGGCGAAGAAAAGTGGTTATGTCAGAGTCCGGGTAGATGGGAATATTTATGATTTATCGGAAGAGATCAAACTGGAGAAGAATAAAAAACATACAATTGAGATTGTGGTAGACCGTCTTGTGGTCCGGGAGGGCATTGAAAAACGACTTGCAGATTCCATTGAGACGGTGCTTCATCTTTCGGATGGTCTGATGACAGTAGATGTGATTGGTGGGGAGGAAATTCATTTCAGTCAGAGTTTTTCCTGTCCGGATTGTAATATCAGCATCGATGAGATTGAGCCAAGAAGTTTTTCTTTTAATAATCCATTTGGAGCCTGCCCGACTTGTGCAGGTCTTGGCTATAAGATGGAATTTGATCTTGATTTGATGATTCCGGATCCTTCTCTGAGTATTGATCAGGGAGCAATTGCAGTGACCGGCTGGCAGTCCAGTACCAATAAAAAAAGTTTTACAAGGGCGATTCTGGATGCTTTGGCAGAGGAATATCATTTTGACCTTACCACACCTTTTCAGGATTTGAGCGAAGAAGCCCGCGATGTGATTCTGAATGGAACCAATGGTCATGAGGTAAAGGTTTCCTATAAAGGTCAGAGAGGAGAGGGGGTCTATGATGTTGCCTTTGAAGGTCTGATTCGTAATGTACAGCGTCGTTACCGGGAATCCTCGGAAAGCATGAAGGCTGACTATGAAAGTTATATGACAATTACGCCTTGTGAGACTTGCCATGGGCAGAGATTGAAGGCAGAATCCCTGGCGGTTACGGTAGCAGATAAAAATATTGCACAGATTACAGATATGTCAGTCAAACGGCTGATGGAATTTTTAGATACTATGGCCCTGACAGAACGTCAGCTTTTGATAGGACGTCAGGTTCTGAAAGAAATCCGGGCCAGAGTTGGCTTTTTAAATCAGGTTGGCCTGGAATATTTGTCCCTGTCTCGTGCAACGGGGACTTTATCCGGCGGTGAAGCGCAAAGAATCCGGTTAGCGACTCAGATTGGCTCCGGCCTGGTAGGTGTCGCCTACATTCTTGATGAACCAAGTATTGGTCTTCATCAAAGAGACAATGATAAGTTGATTTGTGCGTTAAAGGATTTGAAAGATTTAGGAAATTCTCTTCTTGTTGTGGAACATGATGAAGATACCATGCTGGCAGCAGATTACATCGTGGATATTGGTCCGGGAGCCGGCGAGTTAGGCGGACAGGTTGTTGCCGAAGGAACGGCAGAAGAGATTATGCAGGTTCCCGAATCTGTGACAGGAGCATATTTAAGTGGAAGAATCAAAATTCCGGTTCCGGAGATACGAAGAAAGCCGACAGGCTGGCTTACTGTCATTGGGGCTCAGGAAAATAACCTGAAAAATATTGATGTTCGTTTTCCGCTAGGTGTGATGACCTGTGTGACCGGAGTATCCGGTTCTGGTAAAAGTTCTCTTGTCAATGAAATTTTATATAAGCGTCTGGCAGCCAAATTAAATCGGGCAAAGACCAAGGCAGGCAAACACAAAAAGATGGAAGGAATCGAACAGCTGGACAAGATTATCAATATCGACCAGTCGCCAATCGGAAGAACGCCAAGATCCAATCCGGCTACGTATACCGGTGTTTTTGACCAGATCCGGGAACTGTTTGCCATGACCAAAGATGCGAAAGCAAGAGGGTACGACAAAGGACGGTTCAGTTTTAACAAAAAAGGCGGGCGCTGTGAAGCCTGTGCCGGAGATGGTATTATTAAGATTGAGATGCATTTCCTGCCTGATGTCTATGTGCCTTGTGAAGTTTGCCATGGTCATCGCTATAACAGAGATACACTGGAAGTCAAATATAAAGGCAAAAGCATCTACGATGTGCTGGATATGACAGTAGAAGAAGCGGTTCCTTTCTTTGAAAATGTACCAAGTATTCAAAGAAAGATTCAGACTCTTCAGGATGTGGGCCTTGCTTATATTAAACTGGGGCAGCCGTCCACCACCTTGTCAGGCGGAGAAGCCCAGAGAATCAAGCTGGCAACAGAGCTGAGCAAACGAAGCACCGGAAAGACGATCTATGTACTGGATGAACCGACGACAGGGCTTCATTTTGCTGATGTTCATAAATTAACCAACATTTTAGGAAAGCTTTGCGAAGGCGGCAATACGGTAGTAGTCATTGAGCACAACCTGGAAGTAATTAAAACAGCAGATTATATCATTGATATCGGCCCGGAAGGCGGAGAGGGCGGAGGAACCATTGTTGCCCAGGGAACACCGGAGGAGATTGCAAAAGTAGAAAAATCATACACCGGACAATATCTGAAAAAATATCTGGAAGAAAAATAAAGATTTTATGAGAAGAAGAGGAGAGAAGAGTAGAAGAGCAGAGCAGCATATATATTTGCATGCTCTTCTTTCCTGCAAAAAAACAGCGTTTTACGGCAACTTTGTTGCTTGTTTCTTCATTTGATTGGGAGTAAAATAAAAACAGATGATTTGATTCGTGAATGGAGGAGGTTACAAAATGAAGATTTTAAAAGTATATCAGGCTTATTTTAGTCCGACCAGACACACAGAAGAGATCGTAAAAGGAATTGGAAAAGCATTTTCTGATTATCCTATGGCTGATATTGATCTGACTCAGTATGAGACAAGACAGGAAAAGCATGAATTCAAGGAAAATGATTTACTGATTATCGGAGTACCTATCTACGGAGGCCGGCTTCCGGCTGCTGTAACAGAGGCTCTGGAATTGTTTCATGGCATTAATACGCCGGTTATTCTGGTTACTTCCTATGGCAATAATGCAGTGGGAGATGCCTTACTGGAACTGAAAAAATGCCTGTCCGATAAAGGATTTACTCCGGTTGGAGCAGGTTATTTTTCTGCCCAGCATACTTATCTGAAAGAGCTTGGCCGTCATCGTCCGGATGCAGAAGACATGGCTGAAATAGAAAAATTCGGTCAGGATGCGAGAGAAGCTCTGCGCCTTATGGTTCATTATGATGTGCAAAATCTCGACATCCCGGGACAGTTCCCATATGAGAGACCGCCGATGGGCCCATTGCCATTCCAGGTAGTCACCAATGAGACCTGTTTTTACTGTGGTTTATGTATCAGCCGTTGTCCGGTACAGGCCATCAGCCAGGACAATCCAAAGGAAATTGATTCGAAAGCCTGCATTCGCTGTGGAGCATGTATACAGATTTGCCCGGCTCAGGCGAAGTTCTTCTCAGGAGACGGCTTTGAAGGTCTTCAGAAGAAATTAAGTGCTAACGTAGGAGTCAGAATGGCCAATTGGTGTGACATGGCCAATCGAAAAAAATAGAAGAGAGCAAAATAACAGAAATATAAATAAGAGCCTGAAAATCCGTAGAAAGATTTCAGGCTCTGGTTTTTGGCTATTTTCTTTTACATTTTTATCGAGTCCCTTTTCATTCCCTGGTTTTTCATTTTTTTCCCCATGTATTATCCCAGCAGCCATTTGTACTTTGCCACACTGTATAATGGGATCAGCGGAAGAAGGATTGGTGTGGATTTTACATATTTCTGATACTCCGGGTCGTTTCCATAATTCTTATTCTGCCGGATCTCCAGTCTTCTGGCGCCTCCGAACATGATATATATAATGCAAACCCAACCGAATACTGCTGCGACCCACTGCCATGCACCCTGCAGTGCAGTAACGCCGGATACGAAAACACCGGTCCAGATCAGAACTTCCCCGAGATAATTCGGGCAACGAACAATTCGGAACAGTCCCACATCACAAAAACGCTGTGGATGTTCTTTTTTGAATCTGTTTTTGGTGAAATCAGATGCGGATTCCAACAGAATACCAAGTATCATGATAAACGTTCCAACGATGGCTGTGACATCAGTACCGGCACCATTTTTCAGGCGGAACAGAACCGGAGATGCCTCGCAGACATACAACAGAGCACATGTTACCCATACAACGATTTTCAGAAACAAATTCATATCAGAACCGTCCTTGATCTCATGTTTCATCGTACTTTGATAAGACTCACTTCGTTTTTCCCGGATCATCAGATAGCCGCCCAGTCGACATCCATAGATGACCAGAAGAATGGACAGGATAATAGTTACAGGTGTCAGGCTTCCCCAAAATAGTACTAGAATTGCCATCCCGATACCTGCTATGGCAAATCCATATCCAAGAGAAATAAACCAGACGAATTTCTTAAATCCGATGGCACTGATGATCAGTGCGACTATGAATAAAATAAGAAACTGCATTGTAAAAACCTCTTTTCTTTTTATTATAGAATATCATAAACAGAATTTTTTATCACTGCATTTTCCATATTTTTCTGTAGGCGCAAAATTGCAAAAAATATTAAAAAACCGCCCGATTAGGCGGCAACTTATAGATATTCATATTCAAAAGATGCTTTGTCTGTTTCAAAATCAAAAACAGGATTTCCCTTTTTATAAAAACGGTACAAGGCTCTGCAGGCGGCTCCTTCCCAAATCGTTCTTTCCATATTTCCGGCCACCGGGGCTTTCAGGGGACATTTTATTTTTTCCAGAAGACAGACTTCTAATTTCATGTTACCCTGTACAATCTGAATCTTTCCATTTTATCCACCACTCTTCTTATATTTTTGCAAGAAATGCATTCTTATATTGTTCGTCTTCCGTTACTTCACGTAATACTTTAATTATATTAGGGAATCTTATTTCTTCATTCGGATTAGATAATTCAATTTCCATAATCGCCTGATCTGTCCAGAAAGGATATACATCAATCTCAAAATACTGATTTCCATCGGCAAGACAGTACCTGTCTTTACGGATAGGCTTTCTTGTTGGATCTGCATCCATTAAGCGTTCTAGATATTCGTCTTTTGTAAGTCTACGTTCAACTTCAACTCGCTTCAAACCACTAATTGTCCTTTTGTGGGTTTCGAAATAGATATAATTCCCTTTACTTCCACGCTGTCGAATGCGTATTTCATCCCCTTCAGGAGACTTTAAATACGTTTGAATAATCTCAACTTTTTTACAATTTGGGAGAACCTCCAATGCCTTTATATCAGGGTATTCTATCAAATATTTCCTTTCGATTTCATATGGTTCAGGCTCTCCTAAAAAGTTTGCAATCTCAGCAATCAAATGCTTCATTTTCTCTTCGAAACCTACTGAATTATTGATAATTCTAAGATGCGGGTGTCCTGTCCATGCTGCAATCAGCTTATCATCTAATGCAGCTGCTTCTTCAACTGTTTCAGTTCTGGCAGCATTATTTGCAGTAGTGTAAAATTTCTCTGCACCTTTCGCTGCTGTAACAAGGTGAAATACGGCATCATAGTTGTCTCGCAATTCTACTTCATTTGCACCAAGATAATTTAACGCTATTGCGAACTCCGCCTCTGTCATGTATGCTTTATTATCTAAAGAACCTCGATCACAAACAATAAGAATCTTTTCCGAATCCATAGTTCTGGCAGCATATTCAAATACTTTCTCCTTCTCCTGCTGCAGCTTCATCTGGCATTTCTGATATTCACTATTGGACGAACACGTCCAAGGGGCAACTCCACCGGAAATCAACTCTGTTGCTGTTTCTGGAACGAAAAGAACCGTATATCCTCTTTCGGTAAATGCATTTTGGATCCAACTCATTCCTGTTGTCTTTCCTGCGCAAGGACCACCCGTAATAACAATTTTAGTAATATTCATCTTTTTATCCTCCTCTTTTGCCTTAAGCAATTCCTCTACAGATATCCCCCATAAGGCAGCCATTTTCCCATTTTGAAACGGCTTTACCGGTAACGCCCAGTTTTCTTCCAAGTTCATTCTGAGAATCTCCGGATTGTTTTCTCTTTTCAAATATATACTTTCCGAAACTGTAATCATTCATATTCGATTCCCTCCCTCTATTGCAAGTGTACCATCAAATAATTGTATTGTGAAGTATAACAGTATCGAATAACAGTAGAACTTTTCTACAACTGGTGCTATAACTATCCGGAACCGGGCACCTCCGAGATTCGGGCAAAGGTTCCATTTCAGGAACTCTCTGACGAACTCATAAAGGCTCTGAAAAAAGAAAATCAATAAAGAAATGCAAAAAGAAAAAATCTTACTGACTGCTCTTTCCAATTTTGGAAACAGTTCGTCAGTAAGGTTTTTATGTTTAAGAAATATATATACGCAATGCCATTTCATTGCCAAAAATAACGGAATTTGCTTGGAATCCGGACAGGTACTATTTATTCAACAACTTAATCCTCTAAAGAATCAGATGTACGTACAAGCTCGTTCTGTCCCAAGTATAAAGTATCTCCATCTAATTCAAAATCATTCTCTTTTTCACTTCCGCCAGTTCCTTTTCCAGTTTCACGATGGCTTTCTCAATAGCATATATCTTCTGTTCCTGCTTTTTCATTTTATTGAGAGCCTGCTGTAAGCGCATAACCTCAGCTTCCTGTTTTTCTGAAGAAGGTCTTTCTCCTTTCCACCGAATACACTGCATTAGAAATCACCGCCAACATTTATACTATTTACCTGCTATTGAATACTCTGGCAGACCATAAATCGCCCCTGCGAGGCCCTCCGGGAGGACGAAAGACACAGAGCATAAAACTTTAGTTTTGTGCGATGGGTGTATTTCGCTCCTGTTCACATCTTCTTGTTCACATTCCACCCAGATATTTGTGAACAGAAACCTGTGAACAGGGCTAAAAACATTTTAAAAGTAATGCTTAATCAAAGGGGAGTTCCATGTTTTCATCCACCTTCAGAAATCCCTCTTCATCTTTTTTCGGCTGAATCCGTTTCCACGACCTCTGCGTTCCGATTGCTCCACCAAATCTGTGATTGTCATGTTTCGTCCAGCCAACGATTTCATTATCCATCAAATCGCCGATTTCCTTGGATTGCCATTTGGGTACGATTCCTTCCTGATGAAATACCTGCTGATAGATAATGGTCGAACACACATAATCTTCTTCGTATGCATCAAGGAACGCCTGAATTATGCCTGTCTGGGTATCTTCCGGCATGAATTCTCTCTGAAGCAGCTTAACGTGATCCTCCATCTCCGGTGAAAAAGTCAACGGATAATTTCCACTTCGGTAGATTTCCATTGCCTCTGCCCATGCCTGGATAATGTATAAT
>JALEPU010000018.1 GCA_022766905.1 Lachnospiraceae bacterium | reverse complement strand
TTGAAACAGCCTTTGCAGTGATGGCGGCATCCGGACACAAAAAGACTTGTGCGGACACCTGGTCCATCTGCAATATCGCAGGGTTTGATCATTCCGTAATACATGTTATTATCTCCTGCTTTTTTGGTCTAAAGGTGAAGAACCCGGTCTTTGATTTCCTGGGTACGTCCCTGATTCCAAAATTGGGTGCCGATATAACCGCAGGTTCTTCTTGCAACACAAAGCTTATCCTGGTCCTGGTTACCGCAGTTCGGGCATTCCCAGATCAGTTTTCCGGATTCGTCTTCTTTAATCTGAATTTCTCCGTCAAAACCGCAGCATTCGCAGTAATCGCTCTTCGTATTTAACTCTGCATACATAATGTTATCATAGATAAACTGCATGACGGATAAAACGGCCGGAATATTGTTCTGCATGTTTGGTACTTCGATATAACTGATGGCACCTCCCGGTGAAAGCTTCTGGAACTCAGACTCGAATTTCAGCTTGCTGAATGCATCAATTTCTTCTGTTACATGAACATGGTAGCTGTTGGTAATATAGTTCTTGTCCGTAACGCCCGGAATGATACCAAAACGTTTCTGGAGACATTTTGCGAATTTATAAGTCGTAGATTCCATTGGGGTTCCGTATACAGAGTAACTGATATGTTCAGCTGCTTTCCATTCGTTACATTTATCATTCAGTCTTTGCATGACTTTTAAAGCAAATGGTTTCGCTTCCGGATCTGTATGGGATTTGCCAAGCATTCTCATACACATCTCATAAAGGCCAGCATAGCCAAGAGAAATGGTAGAATAACCATTGTATAACAGCTTGTCGATGGTCTCCCCTTTTTTCAGACGGGCAAGAGCACCGTTCTGCCAGAGGATAGGAGCCACGTCAGAGACAGTGCCAAGGAGCCGTTCATGCCGGCAGCGAAGAGCCCGATGACATAATTCCAGACGTTCGTCCAGGATCTCCCAGAATTTATCCATATCGCCGTTGGAAGAACAGGCAACATCGACCAGGTTAATGGTGACAACACCCTGATTAAATCTGCCGTAGAATTTGTGGCTTCCGTCAGGATTCCTTTGAGAATCTTCTACCGTAAGAAAAGAGCGACAGCCCATACAGGTATAAACATTACCCTGCTTTAATTCTTTCATCACTTTGGCAGAGATATAATCCGGCACCATACGTTTTGCGGTACATTTTGCGGCAAGTTCTGTTAAATGCCAATACTTGGAGCCTTCTGTAATATTATCTTCATCCAGTACATAAATTAACTTTGGAAATGCCGGAGTAATCCAGGCACCTTTTTCGTTTTTAACACCCTGAAGGCGCTGAATGAGAACTTCTTCAATAATCATAGCCAGATCATCTCTGGTACGGCCTTCCGGTACTTCGTCCAGATACATGAAGACAGTGACAAACGGAGCCTGTCCATTACAGGTCATCAAAGTAATGAGCTGGTATTGAATCGTCTGGATACCGCTTTTGATCTCATACTGTAATCTTTTTTCTGTTACTTTATCAATGATTGCCTCATCCATGGATTCGCCGCATTCCTGACGTTCATCGATTACCTGTTTTCTTATTTTCTGACGACTTACGTCAACAAAAGGCGCTAAATGTGCAAGAGTAAATGATTGCCCCCCGTACTGGTTGCTGGCTACCTGTGCTACAATCTGAGTAGTGACGTTGCATGCAGTGAAGAAACTGTGAGGTTTCTCAATCAGGGTTTCACTGATTACTGTACCATTTTGCAGCATATCTTCCAGGTTAATCAGGTCACAGTTATGTTCTCTTTGCGCATAGTAATCAGAATCATGGAAATGAATGATACCGGCTTCGTGAGCTCTTACAATATCTACTGGGAGCAGAACTCTCATGGTAAGGTCTTTGCTGACTTCACCGGCCATATAATCACGCTGAGTGGAATTAATAGTTGGATTCTTATTGGAGTTTTCCTGCTTCACATCTTCATTTAACTGATCCAGCAAAGATAAGATACTATTGTCTGTTGTGTTGGACTTTCTGGTCAATTCCCTCTTATAACGGTAACGGACATATTTTTGAGCGACTTCGTAGCCTCTCATTTCCATAATTCCCGTTTCCACCATATCCTGGATATCTTCGACATTGACCGCATGAGAGGATTCTTTTGCTCTTTGTGCGATTGTTTCAGCAATAGCTGAAATCTGATATTTGTTTAATTGATGAAGCTTAGATACTTCATTATTCGCTTTTTTAATTGCTTCTATGATCTTTCTTCCGTCGAAAGCGACTTCTTCGCCGTTCCGCTTAATTACCTTTGTTTTAACAACTGCATTCATACTATCATCCTTCTTCAATATATTGGGCCACAAAAGAATGTGTGGTACAAAATGTTGTGGCACTTATATATGTTACTATATTCTGCGAAAAAGTCAAGAGGGTAAGTGTAAGGAATAGAGGAAAAAATTGAAAAAAGACTGCTATAAATATAATGGTTTTCAGAGTGCAAAGAAGGGGCTGTCGCACCAAAAACAGCTGTTTTTGTTTCCCCAGGCTGTGTCACAACAAAAGAAAAGCAAAAGAAAAAAATAATGGAAAATGTGAACATTTTGTGAAATTAGCACTCTCCTCTTGACAGTGCTAATTTCTGGTGTTATATTACATGTATAACAAAGATAACAAACAGAACAACTAGAATAAATATTTAAGGAGGAATGACTTATGTTGATGCCTAAAATTTTTGGAGAAAGTTTATTTGATGAGATGATGTATGATCCTTTTGAGAGAGCTTTTTTCAGAGATGCACATACAGCACCTGCAAAGAAGGAACAGGGATTATTAAGAACGGATGTCAAGGAACAGGATGGACATTATGAAGTGTCTATGGAACTTCCGGGATACAAGAAGGAAGATGTAAAAGCAGAGTTGAAAGATGGTTATCTGACCATAACTGCAAAACATGAGGACAACAAAGATGAGAAGAATGAAAAAGGAAACTATATCAGAAGAGAACGTTTCTATGGACAGTGCAGCAGAAGTTTTTATGTAGGAGAAGATGTAACCCAGCAGGAGATTAAAGCCAAATTTGAAAATGGTGTTCTGGAATTAACAATTCCGAAAAAAGAAGAGAAACCCAAAGTACCGGAAAAACAGTATATTTTCATTGAAGGATAAAGATTATTCATCCATGACAGGATGTTCATAATAGATATAGAATAGATACCTCTAAAATGCAATATTTTTCTTGCCGGAAAAGCGTCGCAAAACGGGCTGATGACCGTAATTTGCGACGCTTTTTTTGTGTAAATTATTTTATTTTTTTAGTTAAGAAAGAGAAAAGTCAATTTAAATTATCAAAGTGATAATTTAAATTGACACAAAGAAAAAGGAATGTTATATTTTAATTGGAAGAATCACCCTGTCTGAAAATGGAGGGTGATTTCCTATTAAGGAAGTAAAAAATAATATAATAATTGGAAAAGGGAGAGAAAAATGGGACTGTTAGATGATATAAGTAAAACATTTATAGACGTAGGACAAAAAGGAAAGGATATGTCTGAAGTGGCCCGGTTAAATTCTTTAGTGACCCAGACTGAAAATCAAATAAACGATTTATATGGTCAGATTGGAAAGAGATATGTGTCGATTCATGGTGCTGACGGGGAAGAAGAATTTGCGGACATGATTAAAATACTTACGGAACTGGAACAGCAGTGTGTCATTTATAAAAAACAGATTCAGGATATTAAAAATATCCAATGTTGCGAGAAATGCGGAGCAGAACTTTTAAGAGATTCCTTATATTGCAGTGTCTGCGGTCATCCTGTCTCAAAACAAAAAGAAAGAGATGCAGACGATAGATCTATGAGATGTTCAAAATGCGGAACGAGATTGGAAGCGGGAATGAATTTCTGTACCGTTTGTGGAACACCGGTAAAACGAACCGAATTCTCTGAGGCGGACGAAGTTTTGCCTGATCTGCCGCAAATGGAAAGAGAAGAAATAAATCCACATAAAGTATGCCCGAATTGTGGGGCAGAACAATCAGATGACGCAATATTTTGTACGGAATGCGCAACAAAACTGTAGTTTCCAGGTAATCATTGATTAAGAGGAAGGGCCTAAATATTAGGAGGAGATTGGAATGCAAAAAACAAAATTAGGAATTTCCGTTGGTTTATTGGGATCAGCTATTTTTTTTACAGGTTTATTTGCCGGATATCTGGCAGTCATTATTTTGACGGCATATGTACTTTTATTTGAAGAAAATCCATGGCTTAGAAGGAGTGCCGTAAAAGCGGTGACGTTAATGATCTTTTTCTCGTTAGTGTCAGCTCTAATGAATCTGATGCCGGATATTCTGAATTTTATAAAAAACATGGTTGCTATTATTAATTTAACGATAAATTTCGACATAATCAACAAGATTGTAACTGCCTTTGACAGCGGTCTTCATATTGTGGAAAAGATATTGTTTATCGGATTAGGGTTAAAGGCAATTTATCAATCAACAATTGTGATTCCTATGGTGGATAATTTAATCAGCAGGTACATGGATTAAAGACATGCTGTATTTGTGACAATATGACAGAAGGAAAACAGGAGGGGTAAAGATGTATTGTGGAAAATGTGGAGCAAAAATCAATGAAAATGAGAAGTTCTGTTCTCAGTGTGGGTTTCCGGCAAAAAAAGCGGATACAAAAGTCAATCAGACAGATTCCAGTAGGGGAAGGATGAACAATCCTCCTCATAAAAAAAGGAAAATCGTCCCGATTCTGGCGATTGCCATCGTTATTTTAGCAGGAGGATTGTTACTGTTCAAAACGATGCCGTCTGCAAAGAAGGTAGGTTTGAAAGCCTGTAAATCAGCTTTAGAGGGAGATATTGATACCTATTACGAATTACTTACTCCTTCCTATAAAGAATATATGGCCGGAAGCGGCGGCTGGTATTCCAGTGATGAGGAGTTTAAAAGTGAGCTTTCAAGCTATGAGGCGGATATGAGAAACGATATCGCTGCAAGCTGCGGGGAGAATTTCAAAGCAAAATATAAAGTGGATTCGGTAATCGAATGTGATAAGTCTGATCTGGAGGCGGTAAAACGGGAGTTGGAAAGGGATTTTGGGTATAACTCAGAAGAAGTGACAGGAGCAGCTCTGGTTACCGTATCGATTCAGGCCTACGGATCAGAAGGGGCAGATGTATTTACAAGGGAAATTACATGTGTAAAAATCGGACATTCCTGGTATGTTCATCGTACGGAGTTAAATAGTCTATAGGGCTACAGGATTACGTAGGGGAGGAAATAATATGGCTAAGTTTTGTAGTAAATGTGGAACAAAGCTGGATGAAACGACAGGGCTGTGTCCGAACTGTGATAAAAAGAAAAGAAAGAAAAAAGACGATATTGGAACAGATCCAAATCAAACATTAACGAAAAAAGAGCTTAAAAAAAGGAAGAAAAAAGAAAAGAAACAAGGGAAAAAGTTAAGAAAAAAAGAAAAACGGATGAAGATGACGAAAGGACAAAGAGTAAGAAGTGCTATTTTAAAATTTGTCTTATTTCTGATTTTATTTATTGTAGTTGCAGGAGGAGTACTCGGGGCTCTTACCTATTTTGATATTGTGGATGTTCCATACATTTCAAAGATATTGGATGACTTTGGGATGAAAAAACAAAATGAAGAATTTAATCTGGGATATTCTCAATTTATGAATATATCGGGTACTTCTATAACAAGAAAAATCGATAGTGAAGAAGACGCATTGGCAGCTATTGATGAACTTTCAGAAATACTTGGTGTAGACAATGTATCCGAGGAATTTGGGGAATGTAAAACAGATACTGTCCTGAATAATTCATTTTATAGATTTGAGCAAAGGTATAAGGGAGTCTCTGTATATGGTCGTAGTATGATAGTGTCTGCAGATAGCGATGGTAACTGTCTGATGGTTACAGGTAATTATTCTGCACTTGGAGATCTTGATACGAAAATTAAATATGACGAAGAATTTGCCAATAAATTAATTCAGGATAATTATGGGGAAGATGTAAAAATATATAACAATGGATTGACTATTTATTCATTGAATAATGTTACACCAGAGCAAACATGGAATTATTATGTAGGAACGTCTGAATTGACAAAGAATATTTTTATTTCAACTAGTTCTGGACGTGTGATTGCAGAACATAGTTTAACGTATACGGAAAATGTGGAATGTTCCGGAAAAGATTTAAATAATAAAAAAAGAACTTTTAATGCGGAGAAAAAAGATAATGTATATATTATGCATGATGTAAATAGAGGAATTAATATATATGATGCTAATAATTCTACGCTGTTAAAAGAATGTATT
This sequence comes from Lachnospiraceae bacterium, assembly GCA_022766905.1. GTDB lineage: Bacteria > Bacillota > Clostridia > Lachnospirales > Lachnospiraceae > SIG292. Next base: position 24,487 of record JALEPU010000018.1, on the reverse strand, counting down.
GTTACAGATTCAAATGGAAAAACATATCGTATTGATGATGAGAAGTGGGTAGATGAGTCAGGTAATATAGTAAATATTGAGGGTCAAAATTTTTCACTTGTTATTACTGATGAGTCAGGTACTAAAATTGGAGAAAACGGTGAATATGGTGTCGAATTAAAAACCTTGAATATATTTACGAAAGTAGATCCTGTTACAAGTAAAAAGAGTACATGGTCTAATAAAAAAGCAGTAACATTGATGGCAGAGGTGTCCGCAATATATGATTTTTGGAAAGATAATTTTAATAGACCCAGTTTTGATGGAAAACATGGAGAAATAGCTGTTATTTATGACGACTTTAAGAATCTTGGGAAGGAAAAATTATATTTAAAGGGAGATACGACAAATGCCGAATCATGGGGAGGACATGGATTGCCTATTACAGTATTAAGTTTTGGCACAGATAATTCATTATCAGTAGATGTTGTGGGTCATGAATTTGCACATTCCGTAGAGCGCTCAATAAGCAATATGGTTTATGAGGGAGAGTCTGGTGCATTGATGGAAGCATATTCGGATATATTTGGAGAAATATCACAGGATTGGATGGATGATAGAACGTTAAATAATAGCTGTGATTGGATATTTGATGCAAATAGGAATATGATAGATCCATCGTTAATCTCTTATCCGGATACGTACAAAGGAGAGAATTGGGCTGATACTCTAGACGAAAAGGCTGATTATGGAGGGGTACATACAAATAATACAGTAATTTCTCATGCTGCATATTTAATGACGACAGGTATTGGAGGAAATCCAAATTTCGAAGCGCTTAGTACAGATGAACTGGCAAAATTGTTTTATCTAACATTGTTTTCAATTCCGTCAGATTGTACATTTTCCCAATTTAGATATGTGTTACAAAACACTGCAAATATTTTGTATAAGCAAGGAATTTTAAGTGATAAGCAGAGATGGTGCGTTTCCAATGCTATGTTTCAGGTTGGCATTGATCCTGAGCCAATGACATATGCAGTTTCAGGGGATTTTGAACTTTGTGTTTATGATATTGGGAATAAATTATATGATGATTATTCTCTTTCAATATCAGAATTAGATTTGGCTAATATGCCTCAAGGGCCGGGGATTGAACCTGCAAGAAAACCATCAAAAACTTACCAGGTTCAGAATTCTGAACCATTCGAAATGTCATTAAGTCCTGGAATATATGAAATTATACTTTCAGATAATAAAAATGACATGGATAAATACAGATTTAATGTTATTACTACATCAACGGGAAAGAATGTAGTTTCTATCAATACAGGGTTTGGGGCATTTTTGGAAACGAATGCAAGTGATACAACGGATACCCCTGACATCCCATCCGATGCCGTTGAATTCAACGGTCATTACTATTACCTTTACGACAGCGGAACCGCTTCTTCCTATGAGGAAGCCCTTCAATATTGTCAGGATAAGGGCGGGTATTTGGCGACTTTAACATCCCAGGAAGAAAATGATTTTGTATATGCATATCTGGGGTACAAAAATTGCGCCAATGTATACTTTGGTTTGAGTGATGCGGCAAACGAAGGCACCTGGGAATGGTGTACCGGCGAAGAAGTTTTTTATACAAATTGGAATAGCGGTGAGCCAAATGACGAAAATCCGGAGGAAGATTACGGGGAGTTTTATTTTAAATATCCGGATGGCAAGTGGAATGATGGAGACTTTGGAAATAGTACAGCCGGTGATACCAATGCCTTTCTGTGTGAATGGGGCGATTATACGGTACAACAGACCGGCGGATCCGGAGGGCAAAAAACCACATCGGATGAACGGGACGTTGTTCTGGTACTGGATGCCTCCGGCAGTATGGCAGGGACGCCATTGGAAGAGACAAAAAAGGCATCATCCAAATTTATTAATACCGTATTGGAACAGGATGCCAGCATTGGAATTGTAACTTATGATGAAATAGCCAATCGTGTTTCGGAATTTTCCATGAATCAAACAGCTCTTCAAAACGCTGTCTCAGAAGTTGGGGATGGCGGAGGAACTAATATTGAAGCGGGACTGTATGAGGCCCGGTCTATGCTGCAGACAAGTAATGCAAAAAAGAAAATCATCGTATTAATGAGCGACGGAGAGCCTAATAACGGAAAAGTTGGTGAGGATCTTATCGCTTATGCCGATGAAATAAAAAAAGAAGAAATTCTCATTTATACAATTGGATTTTTTGAAAGTCTCACAGAAAAGTCGGATGCGCAACGATTAATGGAACAGCTTGCAAGTGACGGATGTCATTATGAGGTGGCAAAGGCAGATGATCTGGTATTTTTCTTTGAAGATATGGCGGATCAGATCAATGGACAAAAATATATTTATGTCCGAATTGCCTGTCCTGTTGATGTATCTGTGACTTATAGCGGACAAACACTCAGTTCTTCAGACCGTGATTCCAATTTCAGAACTGATTTTGGTACCTTAACTTTTGAAGAGAAGGAAGTAGATTCTTCGGAGGAAGCAGAAGAAGATTATGAGGAAACCGGAGAAATAGATGATCGAATTAAGGTTTTAAGGCTGAAAGAAGGAGTGGATTATGATTTAAAACTGACCGGAACCGGAAGAGGTGTTATGAATTACACCATAGGTTTTATGGATGAAGATGGAAATTACAGTGATCTTAGAAAGTTTAAAAATATCAGGGTATCGCGAAGAACAACGATTGATACGGTAGCTGCTGTGTCACCGGAAAGCATATTAAATATTGATGAAGATGGTGATGGAAAATACGATATAAAAATGAGGGCGGAAGAAAACGGCTACGGAGAAGAGATTAAAACACCGGCATGGGTGATATATGCAATGTGCGTAGCCGGTATTCTGATTGTAATTGATATTTTTATCATTGTAATACTGAGGGCAACGAAAAAAAGAAAGGTGCGTAGATAAAATGGCGAAATATTGCGGTCAATGTGGTTTTAAAGCGGATGACGATGCTAAGGTATGTGGAAGATGTGGGGCATTTTTTGATGGACCTGGCTCTGCCCCTGTTCCGGCATCACCCAATAAGTTGAAAAAAATATTTAAAATTGTGATTCCTTTGATGATTCTTGCAATTGTTGCTGTTGTTGCAGCTAATATTGTTTTTTCTTTCATAGGAAGCAAAGGTCTGGTACGCAAGGTTATGAAGGCATACCGGGACTATGATATTCATACTCTTATATCACTTTCCAGTGATATGTATTACTACGGAGAGGAAGAAGTAGCAGAACAGTATTTTGAAGATAGTGTAGGCACGGATCAGGATGAATTTGAAGATCTGGTAGGACACAGTTATAAATTATCATATGAAGTGAATGAAATTTACGATTTGTCAGAACGGAGACTGGACGAGGCATTAGATGTGATTGAACTGGGTTATCCGGAATTTGATGTAAGTGTCATCGAAAAGATTTCCATTGCAAATCTTGCGGTAACGGCAAAACAAGGGAAAAAATCCATTAAGAGAGAAATCAATATTTGGATGACAAAAGAAGGCGATGCATGGAAATTATTATATATTGAATAAAAATGATGCTGGGATCAAATGATTTTGACCCTGGCATCATAAAAATTTAGATATGGGGAGAGATCGATATGAAATGCGCAGGATGTGGTAAAAAAGTCACGTCAGATTTAATGTTTTGTCAATACTGTGGAACACCTGTAGCAAGATCCGTGGAGAAAAGACAAAAAGGAAAAGGTTCGGGAAGAAAAATTGCAATTGCCTTTGTCACGATTACGTTGATTCTTTCCATAGTTCTCATTGCGGCGGTATCCATTTATTTTTTCAGAGATAGGTTTGATATTCCGGGAGAACAGACCCCAATAAGAACAGAAGAACCAGCTAAGGATAGTACATCTTCTGCAGACTCCGGTACGGAGATAGAGAAAATAGCAGGAACGTTTGCACCGGAACCGGATACGACGACATCGGAATAGTAGCGGGGAAAGGAAGATAAGAATACTAGCACTTGTGATAAATGCAAAAAGAATAGCATGAAAAAGAGCAACTACATATGCTCTTTTCAATAAAATGAGTAAAGGAGAGAAAAAATATGAAGTTTTGTAAAAATTGTGGAAAAGAAGTTGATGATGCAGCTATCATTTGCCCATATTGTGGTGTGCAGCTGGAGGCAATCGCACCGGCAAATATTGATAGTGGAAGTATAGGCTGGGGACTTTTAGGATGTTGTATTCCTATAGTTGGTCTGATTCTCTTCCTGGTTTGGAAGGATCAAAAACCAAGAACTGCGAAAATGGCTGGATTAGGTGCTTTAATTAGTGTACTTGCAGCAGTGGCATTTTATGTTATTGCAGCTTTAATAGGTGTGGGTGCAGGACTTTTGAGCATTTAAGATATGGGGAAATGGATATACAAGTGGCTGCCGATTTTATTTGGATGCCATTGCCGAAGTGATCGTTCTTTCTTTTGGAAAGGGAAACAATTCCCTCTTTGTGCCAGGTGCACAGGAGAATTGACTGGTATTCTGGCGGCAGCTGTTACCTATCTGTTTTTTCATTGTTCGTGGATCGTCAGTCTGTTTTTTATGCTTCCGCTTATCATTGATGGATTTGTTCAACAACTTACAAATTACGAAAGTAATAATTTCAGACGATTTCTGACAGGATGTCTATTTGGTGTTGGATTTGCCACATTTGTTATGATTTCCGTTTCTTTTACCGTGAAATGGGGGTATGGACTGGGAAGACAATGGAGAAATCTATTTGTTTTTTCAAATTAATAAAGGTTAATTCCATAAATCAATAGACGTACATGAATTTATTGGTATGCAGGCATGCCATGGATATGGAGGATTTTTTATGAAATGTATAGGATGTGGAAAGGAAATTAGTACAGATAAAAAATTTTGCAAATACTGTGCAACTCCTGTACAAAAATCAATAGAGGCTTATGAAAGGGAAAAACAGGCTCGTGAAAGAGAACAACAGGACATGGTACAATGTCCTGTTTGTAAAAACATGGTAAAATCTCATAATATATTTTGTACCTATTGTGGGGCTCAGTTATCGAAACAAGAAGAAATAGAAACTGGTACAAAGCCAGGAGGGACTGGCAGTAAAATCTTAAAAATAATTCTTGTCATTGTGTTGATTCTTACGATTGCAGTGATTGGAGTCGGAGCATTTTATTTCATAAAGATAAAAAATGGGACAAGTGGTGACAAGACTACGGAAGCCGAGGCGACAACGCAGGCTGCACAGACCACTCAGGCTGAAACAGATAAAGAAACAGCAGAGTATGCAACATCAAGCGGAATTCAGAAAACACAGACAAAGGAACCGGATGGAACGACTGCACAAAAAACAGAAAAGAAGCCATTATCTTATATTGATAATAAAAGTATGAACTTTCATGCATGTTTAAGTCCCGATGCATATGAGGAAATTACAAGCGCAGATGGAGAATTCAGTTTTGCGTATCCGAAATATCTGTTTAACGGAGGGGAATATAACGATCAGATCAATGACTATAAATTATATTATAACAATGGAACAGAAAATGAAGTTTACTTACATGTGTATGAAAAAGAACAGGAAGGAGCTCCTTTAGATAACATTCAGCTTTTAAAACAAAGTTTTTCAGGAATCATTCAGACTCAATATTATGAATGGGAATCCGAAGAGGTAGATAGTAAAGGAATGGCCAGGGTTTTGCTGGGCGGCTATACAGATGCCGCAAATACGAAGGGTATCTATATTATTGCAGCAAATAATGGTAGAAAAGATTATATTATGGAGTTCCACTATCCGGATTCAGATTACACCAATCTTTATAAAGAGGTAAATTATGTTGTTGATTGTTTATATCGGTTCTCCTCTTTTGGTGGAGGTACCTATAAACCAAGAACCTATCAGCAATTTTTAGATGATGAATGGGGAGAAAAGAAGTAAGTGGAAATTTTTCTGAATTTTAAACGAAGGATAGGGAAAGTTTTCTTCCTTATCCTTCTTATGTTTTTTCTTTTTCCTGAAAAAGCAGATGCACAGGAAAAAACATTAAATATTATCGTAGATGCCGGGCATGGCGGAAGCCAGTCCGGTATGGAAATTAATACCGAAGAGGGTACTGTACGTGAAAAGGATTTAAATTTAAAAATTGCACAGTATCTATGTGAAGAATTAGAAAAATATGAAAATGTAAATCTTTGCATGACGAGGACAGAAGATAGCAGTGTTGAATTATTGAGACGTACGGAGATTGGCAAGGAAAATAATGGGGATGTGCTCATCAGCATTCACAACAATGCAAAAGGCGATTGCTGTATGTATGATCATGGATGCACCGTCTTAGTCTCTAAAGGTGCATATAAAGAAGAATTGGCGGAATTTGAACAAAATCTGGCCTGTAATATTTTGTATGAATTATCCCAGCTTGGAATTGAAGATCAGGGTATTTTATTAAGAGATTCTGAGAATGGAGAAGTTTATCCGAATCATACAGTTGCAGATTACTATGCCATTGTTCGAAACGGAATAAAAGAAGACATTCCCAGCATTATTATTGAGCATGCATTTATGGATCATGCCAAAGACTATGAAAATTATTTGAGCAGTGAGGAGAAATTAAAAGAGCTGGCTCAGGCTGATGCCAGGGGGATTGCCAGATTTTATCAATTAAAAAGAAAGGAGGATCAGAAGATATTAGATCCTCTTGAAAACCGGAAGGAAAAGCTGGTTCTTGTAAAAGATGGGCAATCCGAGAATAATGAAATTTCTTATAAATTGTTTTATGAAAAAGAAGAAATAAGTACGACAGAGGATGAACCTCCAAAGCAGGAGGAAAAAAAAGAAAGTACTTCAGAAGAAAACAGCTCACAGGAGATAAGCAGGGAAAAAGAGCCGGAACAAAAGGAGAAACCCTCTTTTCTATGGATCGGACTTTTCGTGGCAGGTGTCGGAGTAATCTGTTTTTGTTTTCTTGTTTATCGAAAAAGGAAGAGATAAAGCAAAAACATCGATAAATTTTCGAAACTATCTTGTACATTTTACCGTTTTCCATGTATAATCAGTATTACGAACGTAAAGTCAGGACAGAAAGGACGAAAGATATGGAAGACAAAAAGACCATAAAAGCTGCTTTACTGGGCCTTGGAACGGTTGGAGGCGGCGTTTATAAATTAATGAACCGACAGAAGGAGGAATTCCCTTATAAGATTGGAGCCAATCTGGAGATAGAAAAAGTTCTTGTCCGCAATCTGGAAAAAGAAAGACCGGGAATTGACTCTTCTTTGCTTACGGATAACTGGCAGGACATATTGAATGATGATTCCATAGAGATTGTGATTGAAGTGATGGGCGGAATTGAGCCTGCAAAAACCTATATCAAAGAGGCTTTAGAGGCAGGAAAGAATGTGGTAACTGCAAATAAGGATTTGCTGGCAGAATATGGCGGCGAATTACTTGATCTGGCAGGAGAAGTAAAGAAAGATTTGCTTTTTGAAGCTGCAGTAGCCGGAGGCATTCCTATTATCTGCCCGTTAAAACAGTGTCTGGCAGGGAATTATTTGACAGAAGTGATGGGTATTGTAAATGGTACGACAAACTTCATCCTGTCCAAGATGACTCACGAGGGAATGGATTTCGAGGATGCTTTAAAGATTGCTCAGGATTTAGGATATGCGGAAGCAGATCCTACTGCCGATGTAGAAGGCCATGATGCAGGACGAAAGATTGCGATTATGGCATCGATTGCTTTTAATTCCCGCGTAACATTTTCTGATGTATATACAGAAGGAATTACGAAGATTTCAGCCAAAGACATTGAATATGCGAAAGATATGGGCTTTGTGATCAAACTGTTAGGTGTGGCAAGAAAGAAGGAGGATGGAATTGAAGTTCTGGTTCATCCGATGCTGATTCCTAAAAATCATCCGCTGGCTTCTGTAGATGATGCATTTAATGCGGTTTATGTGCATGGAGATGCCGTTGATGATGCCATGTTTTATGGAAGAGGTGCCGGGGAATTCCCAACAGCCAGTGCCATTATGGGGGATGTGATTGATGTATCCAGAAACATTATGTACGGTTGTACAGGAAGAATTGCCTGCAGCTGTTATAAGCATATTCCGGTGAAAAAGGTCGAGGACATTGAGAGCAAGTTCTTCTTAAGAATGACGGTAGATAATACCCCGGGTGTTCTTGCCAATATTGCCAGTGTATTCGGTAATAATGGGGTCGGTCTTGAAAAAGTCATTCAGCAGAATGTAAAGAAAGATCTGGCAGAGCTGGTTGTAGTAACAGATCCGGTAAAGGAAAAACATTTGAGAGATTCTATGGCAATTTTTAATGGTATGTCAATCATTAAAAAAATACCGGCGATTATTCGTGTATACGGAGCATAAATGAAAATCCCGATGCAAAAATCCAAAGGTTATTTCTGGTTTTTGTCTCGGGATTTCTTTTATTTTAGCATTGCCGGAAAATGATTTTTCCTTTTTTGATATAGCATAATTTGGCAGCCTGGGATATAATCGCTTCTTTCGGCGTAGGAGCATCTAAAAGCACCAGATCAGCCTGACAACCTTCTTCCAGTCCATAATCGGATAAAAGAGCATTTTTGGCCGGGTGGAACGTGCCCATGGAAAGAACTTTACTAAGTTGATCGGAAGTGCCGTACTGAATGACCTGAGCACAAAAGAGGGCTTCTTCCAGCATGTCTGCATTTCCAAATGGGCGGAAAGGATCCCGGATATTATCGGAGGCATAGGAGATGCTTACTCTGGCATCCAGAAATTCTCGGATTCTGGTTACTCCTCTTCGAACCGGTTGTTTATCCTGGCGGCCCATGAGAAACATATTGCAGGATGGGAGAGTCGTAATATTTACGTCTGCTTCTTTTGCCATGGCAATGGCTTCTTTGGCCAAAGAGTCTTCTACTGCGTTTAAGGCAGTTACATGACCGCAGGTTACCCGCCCTTCCATATGGGTTTTGATTGTCTTTTCCAGAACATAAAGAAAACAGTCAATATTTGGTTCATCGGATTCGTCTACATGAAGGTCAACAGGCAGGCCGTAGGTGAGAGCCAGATCAAAGATAAAATCAACATCATTTTGATAATTATCGGATAAGGTAGGATAGCCTGCAATAAAATCTACTTCTCCCTGTTTCATGGCCTGGCGCAGTTCCCGATCCAGAGAAGGCCAGTATTCCATTATAACTTTTTTGCTGTTAAGAATCAATTCTAAGGAACGGAGAAATGAGGGTGGAAGGGAAAAAGAGTGTGGCAATCAAATCGGGAAAATGGTATACTAAAATTAATATCAGATGGAAGATGATTCCCGCTTCTTATGGCGGCGAGCGAGTCTTGAGTTGATAGTAGCAGGATTTCGAGATTTTCCAGAAAAAAGGAGAAGGGATAGAGTAAAATGATGTTACTTTTAAAAGAAAGAGAACAGGTGGTAGCTTATTGTAAAAAACTGATTACAGCAGGTCTTACCAAGGGGACAGGAGGCAATATCAGCGCTTTTGACCGGGAATCGGGCCTGTATGCCATCAGTCCCAGCGGAATGGATTATTTTTCCATGACACCGGAAGACGTGGTGGTGATGAACCTTCAGGGCGAGGTAGTAGAAGGCAGCAGAAAGCCTTCCAGCGAATGGGATCTGCATCGGATTTTTTATCAGAACAGAAAAGATCTGAATGCAATTGTGCACACCCACTCTGTTTATTGTACGGTTCTTGCGACGAACCGGGAAGGACTTCCAGCATCCAGTTATCTGGTAGCGTTTGCAGGAAAGGATGTCAGATGTGCAGATTACGCGTCTTTTGGTACGCCGGAACTTGCAAAGCTTGCTTATGAGGGAATGGTCGATCGGAATGCAGTGCTGCTTGCCAATCATGGACTGGTAACAGGGGGAAGTGATCTACTTCATGCTTTTCAGGTGGCTGAGCAGATTGAATTTTGTGCAGAAGTCTATGTGAAAGCCAGAAGTATTGGTAAGCCGGTGATTTTACCAGAAGACGAGATGGAACGGATGATAGAACGATTTGGGGATTATGGTCAGAAAGAATAAATGACAGAAAGTATTGGAAAGGGGGACAATCATGTCCAGGTTTGATTCTTATTTTCTAATGAAGGAAGAAGATGTCTTTGATTATGTGCAGGAAAAGACAAATTTCTTTCCGAAAACTGCCAAACCGGTCTGTAAGGAGATTGGGGATGGCAATTTAAATTATGTATTTCGGATATTCGATGAAGTGTCAGGCAAGTCGATTGTGGTCAAACAGGCCGGAAGCACCCTTCGTATTTCAAAGGAGATGAGCCTTAATATTGATCGAGGTAAGATTGAGGCTCAGATTCTTGGAATTCAGGGAGAATTAAGTCCGGGCCTTGTACCGAAAGTGTATCTCTACGATGAAACCATGTGTGCGATTATTATGGAGGATATGATCGGACACGAGATGATGCGTACAGGCATGGTCAATCATCATATTTATCCGGAATTTTCCGAGCAGATTTCTACATTTTTGGTAAATTCTTTGCTTTTAACGACAGATGTAGTAATCGGTCACAAAGAAAAAAAGAAATTAGTAAAAACGTTTATTAATCCGGAATTGTGTGAAATTACAGAAGATCTGGTTTTCAGTGAGCCTTATTTGAATTACAATGATAGAAATCAAATTTACCCGCCAAATCAGGAATTTATCGAGAAAGAAATCTATGGAGATAAAGAACTTCATCTGGAAGCTGCAAAGCTGAAATTTGAATTTATGAATAACGCCCAGGCTTTGATCCATGGAGATCTTCATACAGGTTCTGTCTTTATCAATAAAGATCATACTTTTGTGTTTGACCCTGAATTTGCATGTTACGGTCCAATGGGATATGACATTGGAAACGTACTGGCAAACCTGTTCTTTGCATGGTGCAACGGGGATGCAATGATTGCTTCATCCACAGAGAAAACTGCATTTTGTGGATGGTGCCTTAAATCCATAGAGGAAGTTGTGGATAAATTTGTTGAGAAGTATGATAAGGCCTTTGATCGATATGTGAAGGATGAGATGGCAAAAACGGACGGATTCAAAGAATACTATTTGAGCCAGATTCTGTCCTATACAGCGGGAACGACCGGTCTGGAGCTGATTCGCCGTATTGCCGGTCTTGCAAAGGTAAAAGATATTACTTCTATAGAAGATGAGACGAAGAGAACAAGGGCAGAGAGGATCTGTCTGACTCTGGCGAAAGAATGTATCAAAAAACGGGACAGCTTTACAAGTGGTGCCGCTTATATGAAAGCAATCAGAAAGGCTGTGGAAGCTTTTGGCGTATACGATAGTGTTATTCCGGAGAAAAAATGTATTCTGGATTATGATACGGTGGCGCTGGATGAGGAAAATCATGCACTGGTCATTATCGATCAGACAAAGTTACCATATGAAGTAAAGATTTTGTCCCTGACCAAACAAAAAGAAATTTGGGATGCAATTTATTTGCTTCAGGTAAGAGGGGCACCGGCTATCGGAGTAGCAGCTGCCATTGGAATTTATCTGGGAGCAAGAGAAATCTGGGAAAATCAGAAAAAAGAATGGGATGAAGAACAGATGAAGTCAGCATCCTGTCAGGAACAAAAATGTCAGGCTTCCTCTGCCCAGGCAGCAGCATCCAAAGAAGAAAAAGTCTTTGAAGATTTTTATCAACAGTTTAAGAAAGCAAAAGATTACCTGGATTCTGCCCGTCCGACTGCAGTGAATCTTTCCTGGGCATTAAATCGAATGGAACAGGTTGTTCTTTCCAACAAAGGAAAATCCATCGATGAGATTATTTCCCTTCTTCACGATGAAGCTGTTGAAATCCGGGAAGAAGATATCCGGGTATGTAAAAGCATTGGAGAGTATGGCCTTACCCTTGTAAAACCGGGAGACGGTCTTCTTACTCATTGTAATGCAGGTCAGCTTGCAACCGTTCGCTATGGAACAGCGACTGCACCGATGTACCTGGGACAGGAAAAAGGATATCATTTTAAAATATATGCGGATGAGACAAGGCCATTATTGCAGGGAGCCAGATTAACCTCTTTTGAGCTTTATGATTCCGGCCTGGATGTTACTTTATTATGCGATAATATGTCGGCAACTGCTATGCGAAACGGCTGGATTAATGCAGTTTTTGTAGGCTGTGACCGGGTAGCGGCAAATGGAGATACGGCAAATAAAATAGGAACTTCTATGGTTGCTTTAGCAGCAAAACGGTATGGGATTCCGGTCTATATTTGCGCACCGACCTCTACTATTGATATGAATACTCCAACGGGAGAAGAGATTACGATTGAACAAAGAAAACCGGAAGAAGTGACAGAAATGTGGTATTCAAAACGAATGGCACCGGAAGGTGTCAAAGTATTTAACCCGGCTTTTGATGTGACGGATCATGATCTGATTGCGGGAATCGTAACAGAGTATGGAGTAGCAAAACCACCGTATACAGAATCTTTGAAAGACATTTTTATGAAAAAAGAGATTGCAAAGACGGTAAAAAAAGTCATGAAGGAGCTGTAAACAATGCAGTTGACAACTTTATGCTATATCGAACAGGAAGACAGCTATCTGTTACTGCATCGGGTCTCGAAGAAGAATGATGCCAACAAAGATAAATGGATCGGGGTCGGCGGTAAGGTAGAAGCAAAGGAAAGTCCGGAAGACTGTTTGCTGCGGGAAGTAAAAGAGGAGACAGGCCTTACTTTGACAGATTATCGATTCCGGGGCATTGTAACCTTTGTATCGGATCAATTCGAAACTGAGTACATGTTTCTTTATACAGCAGATGGATATTACGGGGAACTTTCAAGCTGTAAAGAAGGGAACTTAGAATGGATAAAGAAAAATGAGATGAACCGGTTAAATCTCTGGGAAGGGGATAAAATCTTTCTGGAGCTGCTGGAAGAAGATGCGCCTTTTTTTTCTTTGAAGCTGTCTTACGAGGGAGACCGGCTGATGGAAGCTGTCCTGGATGGCAAGAGAATTAGAAAAAAGGAGATATAAGAAAAAAGATTTGACAGAAACAAGACTTTAGGATATACTAATTAAACGAATGAATTAAGTCAAAGTTTCCACACAACCGGGGAGGTAGCGGCGCCCTGTACCTGAAATCCGCTATAGCAGGGGTGATGGTTTGACTGAGGGCGGTCTGCCTGTAGGGCTGCCCCTTGTAAGTGGCGTTGACGTTTGGGTCTCGCGCAACAGGAACCTGTGAACCGTGTCAGGTCGGGAACGGAGCAGCACTAAGCAGGACCTTCTGTGTGACGTGAGGGTGCCTGAGCTGAGCTAACTGCAAGGGTAACGCTTATGGGCAGCGTTCGAAGTCAAACCGTGTGGATTTTTATATGAAATAAATCCTCCATAGGATTCGGAATTTTTGTCTCCGGAAACTTATGGAGGATATTTTTTTACCATATAGAGTTTTGTTTAAGGGACCATAAAACTTTGCGTCTGTTCTTCTGTAAAGATGAAAGGCGACATAAACGGTGTCAGATTATTTTCATCCCAGGTTCGCATCTCATAAGTAGGAAAAGATGCTTCATACAGGATAAAATTACGGGCGGCGGTTCCGGCAAGGTGAACAGCATTTTCTACGGTAATGGTATCCGGAAGCTTTTCAATGACATCTTTTACGGGAACTACCTTTTCGATTCCCGGCAGAGCCCGTTTCAGGGCTTTGCACAGAGATTCTTTGGTGCAGGAAGTAGAAGAGCCGGAAAGGGTGTCAAAATAGCCGGTTACCCGGGTGCCGGATGTTTCCGGTTCTAAAACAGCCTGAATTATAGATGTGGCCTGCTCTTCACTGATTGTTTCGTCCAATAGGATTTTGCCGGAATCGTCCTGATGAATCAGATCTGCTTCCATACAGCGGCTGTAGGCTGTAGAATCTTCACTATATCTAACATTATATGCACCTTTTGTAAGAGTCAGATTTCCTTTTTTGTATTCTTTGAATGCTTTGGTCAGAAGGTAGTTGATCCATTTGAAAGTACTGGCTTTGCTTTCTTTTCCGAAGTAAGCACAGATCAGTTCATGGCCTTCCTTGTCAATGGCTGTAGCTATAAATACATGGCCTGCGGCATTGGTCGTTCCTGTTTTGGAACCTATAATGGTAAAGTAGTGGTCGTTATAAGGATATTGGGTATAAAACCAGTTGGTATTGCTGATTTGCCGGCCGCTCTGGCTTCCTTTTCCTTTGATTGTATAATAGGATTTTGCAGTAATTTTTCGAATCGTCTCTAAAGTCATGGCATAGCGGGTAATCTCGCTCATTTCCCTGGCAGTGGAATAAGTATGCTTGAATCCTCCGCCAATGTCGGATCCTACCGGATTATCAAAACTGGTTTTGGCAAGTCCCAGTTCTTTTACTTTCTCATTCATTTTTTTGGCAAATTCATCCCTGCTTCCGTAAATACCTACGGCCATGGTATCGGTTGCATCTGCGGCAGAAGCCATGAGACTCATATGTAACAGGTTGCCCAGGGTATATTCTTCACCGGCGTTCATTCCCAGATTGTAAGTACCGGGAGTGGTATGATAGACAATTTTACTTTTTGTCTTGATGACAGTGGATAAAGGAGTACCGCTTTCTACGGCAACGATTGCAGACATTAATTTGGCTGTACTTGCCGGATAAATTTTTTTATCTACATTTTCACCGAACAGGATTTCTCCGCTGTTGGCATCCATCACTGCGTAGGCGTGAGCGTACATATGAGGCGCTTCAATCTGATAAGTTTCTTCGGCATGTACAGGCAGAGAAAATGTCTGAGAAATTGTAAGGAAAAGAGCAAAAGCAGCAGTTATACATTTCTTAAATTTCATAAGTAGAATCCTTTCTATGTATAAACGGAATCATTCCGAATATTCGTTTTGTTTGTTTTATTTATTTGCCTGGGTGAATCATAATGTTTTTTGACCCCAACACCTTTATTTTAGCATAAAGGTTTTATAGAAATCTACACTTCTTGACAATTTACTGCATTCTTTTTGAAAAAAGCCATGTAAAATAGTCATGGAAAGGAAAGGGAAATTATGATAAAGTAAGAAAAAAGTAGTAGAAAGGACGAAAACATTGAATCAGGAAATGAAAACATTTCAAAATAAAAAAGATGGAATTCTTATTTTTCTATGGGTTGGAGTCGGGTATCTGCTGTTTTGCAGTGCACTTCCTTCTTTTGCGGCGAATCAGATGGCAAAATACTTTTCTATGAACCAAAGTCTTTGTTATCTTTTATTCGCAGCAGTTACGGCAGTCATTTTTATCGTCAGCCTGTATAAAGGGTTTGGGGAAGAGATGGAGTTGAGCGACAATATCAGCCCGGGCGGAATCGTGGAAGCACTTTTGGTCGGGCTCGTTTTGTTCTTTGTTGTAAATTTGGTCATCAGCCCTGTTCTTGCTCAGATTTTTAAGACCAGTGGAGAAAATTATTCAGAATCTGTAAAAGTGATGTTTCAAAGGCCTGTGGTGACCTTTTTTCAGGTTGTAGTGCTGGCTCCGTGTATGGAAGAATTGATTTTTCGGGGATTTTTGTTAAAAAGAGCTCTTAGATGGAGAACAACAGCAGGAGCAGTTCTGATAGTAGCGGCTTTTTTTGGAATCCTTCATCTGAGTGTCGTACAGGGACTTTCCGCTTTTGGAGCAGGGATTATCCTTTGCCTTTTATACGCGCACCGAAAATCTGTTTTTTTATGTATCCTTGCCCATGGATTTTATAATGGGCTTGCTTATGTGTTAACGTTATTAGGAGGGATTCTATGATTACAATACTTTCACCGGCAAAAAATATGAAAATAGAAAAAAACGGGACCAGACCAAAATCACTTCCGGCTTGCCTGGAAGATGCCCAAAAGGTCTGGGAACAGTTAAGAACCTACGGCCCGCCGGATCTGGAAATTTTGATGAAAATCAGCGAATCTTTAGCAGAAGACAGTTTTGACCGGATTCAATCTATGAAATGGGATGAAAAGGGTACGTCTGCAGTGGAGACCTATGATGGTATTCAATATAAATATATGGACGCCGGAACATTTTCGGAAGAAGCGAAATCTTTTGCTCAGGAACATGTTCGGATTCTGAGTGGATTATATGGAGTGGTAAGACCATATGACAGTATTTATGAGTACCGGTTGGAAATGCTGACGAAACGTCCCGTAGGAGAAAGCAAAAATCTATATGAATTCTGGGGCAGCAGATTATATGAAACTCTGATGAAAGAAATGCAGGGAGAGCCGGTTATTTTAAATCTGGCTTCGGAAGAGTATGGAAAGACAATCCGAAAATATGTGGAAGAACCGATTTCTTTTGTAAGCTGCACCTTTAAGACATTTTCAAAGGGAAAACATAAGGTACTTGCCACAGCAGCGAAGATGGCCAGGGGAAGTATGGTCCGCTATATTGCAATGAACCAGATCGATGATCTGGAAGGGATAAAACAATTTGACTGGAACGGTTACCATTATGAGGAAAGCCTTTCCAGTCAAAAAGAGTTGGTATTTTTACAGGATTAGACCTGTGATTGTTTTCTTGAAAAAAACAGGGAGATATAGTCTTTTCATGATTAGAAATCGCTGGATTCCACCAATTCCTGTTTGGCACCGCCCTTAAACTTAAGTTCCGGGTTTTTCACGCTGACCTTAGTATCAGCAGGAACAGAAGAGGTAATAAAAGCGTTACCACTTATGATAGAGTTTTTGCCGATGACTGTCTCACCGCCTAAAATAGTAGCGTGAGAATAAATGACCACATTGTCTTCCAGGGTTGGATGACGCTTTTTCCCGCGTAGGTTCTGACCGCCTTTTGTGGAAAGAGCACCTAAAGTAACACCCTGATAGAGCTTGACATGCTCTGCAATCTCTGTTGTCTCACCAATAACCACGCCGGTACCATGGTCGATAAAGAAGTACTTTCCAATAACAGCACCAGGGTTAATATCAATTCCGGTCAGATTGTGGGCATACTCTGTCATGATTCTTGGAATCAGAGGGACATCTAAAAGACGAAGTTCGTGGGCAAAGCGATAGATCATAATGGCATAGGTACCGGGATAGGAGAAGATAACTTCTACCTTATCTGCGCTGGCCGGGTCACCGTCATAAGCTGCCTGTACGTCCGTTGAGATATATTCCCGAAGTTTCGGAATGGTCCGAAAGAATTCAACGCAAATCTCTTCTGCCTGTTGTTTGGCAATTTCCGTACAAACATCGGAACGATAGCGGAGAGCCAGCTGAATCTGTTTTTTTAATTTTTCTTCAATGCTCATCAGCAAATCGCCTACATAAAATTCCAGACTGCTGTCAGCCAGTTTTTGAGGGGTGAAAAATCCTGGAAAGACAAGCTGTCTTAACTGATGGATAATCTGAATGATAATATCCCGGTTTGGCAGGTCTGTCTTAAAATAGGAAATAGACGGGTCATCATGGCGGTAGCTGGTTGTAATATTACCGACAAGATCGACCAGATTGTTTTGAAAAGTTTCTGATTGTTTCATAGTCATTCCTCTTTCTGCACTTTTTACATAAAACGTTATACTTATATTAGCCTTTATTATTTTATGTGTCAATTCCTAAGAAAGATTTAAGAACTTTTCACCGGAAAAAAGTGGTATACTAAGAAAAAAGATAAAGTGAGGAAGAAAATGAATACAAATAAACTTAGAACAGAAAGGATATTACTGAGATGGAAGGCAGGAGTCCTGGCATTCCTGCTTTTCTTTTGTATGGCGGCGATATCATTGCCGGTGCAGGCCTTTACGGCCTGGAGTAAAGAGAATGGAGTCTATGTGAACAATACAGGTTCTCCGATTCCGGGAGCTGTAAAAAAGGGAATTGATGTAAGCCGTTATCAGGGAGAGATTGACTGGGAAAAGGTAAAGGCATCCGATATTGACTTTGTGGTTATTCGTTGTGGAGTTGGAGAGAATCTTACGGTTCAGGATGACCCCTATTGGGAGAAAAATGTAGAAGCCTGTGAACGGCTTGGGATTCCTTATGGGGTATATCTTTATTCTTATGCGTCAACAGTGAGTAAGGCACAAAGTGAGGCAGCTCATGTCCTTCGGCTGATTTTAGGACATCATCTTTCCTATCCGGTCTATTATGATCTGGAAGATAATAGTTACACGAGAAATCTGACTCCGGCCGGGTATGGTCAGATTGCAAAGACATTTTGTACGATTATCGAAAAGGCTGGTTATCAAACAGGAATTCATTCTTATGCCAACTGGTTCCAGACAAAGCTTACAGATTCTTATTTTAGTACGAAAGAACAATGGGTCGCAGAATATAAATCAGTTCGAACCTATTCCGGCCCGGTTCGAATCTGGCAGTGTACAGACTCGGGAAGAGTGGATGGAATCAATGGAAATGTGGACATTAATTTTTACATAGAACCGTCTCCTTCCAAAGTAACCTTAAAAGCCCAGACAACCGCTTACAACAAACAAAAGCTTATCTGGACAAAGGCAGCAGGAGCAGCTGGATATGAAGCTTACCGGGCAGCAAGTGCTTCCGGAACCTATCAGAAGATAAAGACCCTGTCTGCTTCCACAACGTCCCTTTCGCTGTCTGTTACAACAGGACGCACTTATTATTATAAGGTTCGGGCCTATAAAAATGTCAACGGTGGTAAGGTATACGGAGCATTTTCAGCAGTACGCTCCTGTAAATCCTTGTTAGCAAAACCGGCATTACAAACGGTAAAGCGTTCTACCACAAAAACGGTAACTTTAAAATGGAAGAAAGTATCAGGAGCCAGCGGCTATGTGATTTACTACTCTAATAAGAAAAGCTCCGGTTATAAAAAGTTAAAGATAGTAACGAAAGGCTCTGTTACTTCTGCAAAGATATCTGTAAAAAAAGGAAGCACCCGATACTATAAAATCAGAGCATACCGAAAAGCGGGAGGAGTTACGTCTTATAGCGGTTATTCTGTTATAAAAAGTTGCAAATAAAATAGTGGAAAATAAAATAAGAAAGAGGCGATGGCAGGAACGAAATTACGTTTTTGCCGTCGCCTCTGTTCTTTTTAAGTTAAAGGATAGTATATTTTTCGATCAATTTTTGAGGGAGTTTCGCATCATTTATTTTACAGTAATGATTACATCTCCGACATTTGCATCACCTTTTGCTGGTGCACTTACTTCTTCAAAAGAATCGGTATTGCTTACAACAACAGGAGTAGTTACCGGATAACCTTCTTTTTTGATAAAGTCGATATCAAATTCTGCAAGTAAATCGCCGGCTTTTACGGTATCGCCAACTTTTACTTTGACATCAAAGCCTTTTCCTTCTAATTTTACAGTATCAAGACCCATATGAACCAGAAGTTCTACACCCTGATCACCGGTGATACCGATTGCATGCTTGGTATCAAAAACAGCAGAAATCTTACCATCAATTGGTGCATAAGTTTTGCCCTCTGCTGGTTCTACGGCAAAGCCTTTTCCAAGCATTTCGGAAGAGAAGACTGCGTCTGCTACTTCGTTTAATGGAAGGATGGTTCCTTTGATAGGGTTTACAATGTTCTGTTCCGCCTGTTTTACAGCAGGTTTTTCTTCTGCCTGTACGGTCTTTGCGGAAGCGTTAGAAGGAGCATCTCCGTTTAAATCGTAATCAGCAGTGATTTCGTCAGATTTCTTTGTAGTAAGGAAATGTTCTAAGTCGGATTTAATTACTGTTACAGTAGGGCCGTATACAACCTGTACACCGGTACCTTTCTGGATTACACCTTTTGCACCGGTCTGTTTTAAAATAGCATCAGATACTAAGGAAGCATCAAATACGGTACAACGAAGTCTTGTGATACAGCAGTCTACGTCGCTGATGTTTGCTTTTCCGCCAAGACCCTTTGTAATCATAATGGAGATTGTGTCATCTGCTCCTTCGCCTTTTGCAGCATTTTTTGCATTGACATCAGCTCTTCTGTAAAGTTTCGTTTCTTCATCGTCATCTTCACGACCAGGAGTTTTTAAGTTCATTTTCTTAATCAGGAAGCTGAACAGGAAGTAGTAAATGAAGAAGTATGCGATACCAACTACTACAATCCAGATCCAGTGGGACTTGGAATTACCCTGTAATATACCGAACAGGAACATATCGATTAAACCACCGGAGAAGGTCATACCAACACCGACACCTAAAATGTGCATCAGCATGTAAGCCAGTCCGGCAAATACACAGTGGATAACATATAAAAGTGGAGCAACGAACAGGAATGTGAATTCCAGAGGCTCTGTAATACCGGTCAGCATAGAAGTTAATGCAGCGGAAATTAAAAGACCACCGGCAACTTTTCTCTTTTCAGGTTTTGCACAACGATACATAGCAAGGGCAGCTCCAGGAAGACCAAAGATCATCAGAGGGAACTTACCGGACATAAATCTTGTTGCAGATACTGCGAATTCTGTACAGGAAGGATCGCCTAACTGAGCAAAGAAGATGTTCTGTGCACCTTCGATGACTTTGCCGGCAACTTCCATGGTTCCACCTACACCTGTCTGCCAGAATGGAAGGTAGAATACATGATGAAGACCAAATGGAATCAAAGCACGTTCCATGACACCATAAATCCAGGTTCCAATATATCCGGAGCTTTGTACCAGATTACCAACAGCATACATAGCAGTCTGGATATGAGGCCAGATGTAGAACATGATAATACCAACGAACATGTAAACAAGGGAAGAAATAATTGGTACGAAACGGGTTCCTCCGAAGAAGGATAATACTTCCGGAAGCTGTATCTTATAGAACCTATTGTGAAGAGCAGCAACACCAAGACCTACAATGATACCACCGAATACACCCATCTGAAGGGATTCGATACCACAAACGGATGCAACTGCACCGCTTGGCATAGCTTCTGCACCACCACTTACACTGATCATAGTACCGATACCAGTATGCATGATGAAGAATGCAATTGCAGCAGAAAGAGCAGCTACTTCTTTTTCTGCTTTTGCCATACCGATGGCAACACCCATAGCAAAAATGATTGGCAAGTTACCGAATACAATGTCACCACATTTGCTGCACACACTTAAAATCGTATAGATTAAAGTGCCAGGACCCATTGCATTCCAAAGCCCATAAGCTTTTAACATGGTTTCATTGGTAAAAGAACTACCAATTCCAAGGAGCAAACCTGCAACCGGCAGGATTGCGATTGGGAGCATGAAGGAACGACCTACACGCTGTAATACACCGAAAATTTTGTCTTTCATTTTCTTTCCTCCTATAAAATGAAAATAGTATATAGTTACCTGAGACAGAACACCTAAAATATAGTGTTCCCCCAATTTTCGGGTTTAGCCTGCACAACCAGTAACAATCCCATAATCTCAGTGTTTGGGGTTCTTAAATTATGACGAAAAACTCTTCCCTTACCGGGTTGAAGTAATTCTTTTTATGTGAACTGTCAGATAGACAACTTCTTCTTCGCTGATTTCTATCTGATAGGATTTTTCAATGCATGCTTTGATTTCAAGAGCACATTCATAACTATCCTTATATTGTTCCCGAATCATAGAGCGGAACAGAAAGTCACCGTCATCGGGAATCTGTTTGGATTGTAATACTCTGGCAGCAAAGAATTTTAAGTGAGTGATAAACCGTTCAAAATGAATGGAATCTTTATCTACGGACAGAGCAAAACGGTCTTCAATGATTTGTACAATCTGATTAATCAATTTTGGAATATCAAATGTAACTTTCATCTCCGTATCATACTCGGAAGTAATGAAATGAAGAGCAATAAAACCGGCTTCATCCACCGGAAATTCAATGCCCAGTGTATTTTTCAGAATCTGAAGGCTCTGTACTCCAACATGAAATTCAGATGGATAATACTGTTTGGTTTCCCAGAGCAATGGATTTTGAAATAAAAGGTTCTTTTTTTGCCGTTCAATGGCACAGTTAATATGGTCAATGAGAGAAAGATAAATCGTATCTTTTAATTTATCTCCCAGCATGGTTTTTGCATATGTGATAATCTGGTCCGCTGCTTTGATGTGTTCCAAGGGAATATCCTGTATGATGTCGATTAATTTTTTGTTCTGTGAAGAGGATTCCAGCCGGAAAATCTTTTCCACTTTTTCATCCGGAATATCCTGTCCGGGCTTTTTTCCAAATCCAAGACCTCTTCCCATTACAATCAGTTCTCGTTTCTGCTCGTCCTCTGAAGTCACAATGTTGTTATTGACTACTTTTACAATTTTCATAGAACCTCTCCCGTACACAGTAATTTCCTATGCAATAAAAAAACCAACTCTGAAAATGATATAGTAATCCCTTCAAAGTTGGTTTAGCCTGCATAACCAGTAACAATCCAATCAATCAATAATGATGTAAATATTTTATGTATTTTCGCAATAATCGTTTCTCTTTTTAGATAATAGCAAAAGTCCCCATATCTTGTCAAGTAAAAAATGCTGACAAAACTAAAGAAATATGGTTTGGTTTTGTCAGCATTTTCAGTTGTATAAAATAATAACTATAAAGTGGAAATAATTTCCTTATGTGTATGCCTCAAAAAAAGGCTGCATAACAGTAAAGACATTAATTCTGCAATTGGGAAAGCCCACCAAACCAGATTTAAGTTTCCTGTTTTGGAAAAGAACCATGCAACAGGAAGAAGGACAATTAATTGTCTTGCAAAAGAGACAAACATACTTAAAATTCCGTTTCCAAAGGCCTGGAAAACGGAGGAAGAGACGATACAAAAACCTGCCAGTACAAAACTGATACTAATTGTTTTCAAAGCCGGGACTCCAATGGAAATCATGTTTTCGGAAGCGTCAAATAAACTCAGGAGAGATCCGGGGAACAATTGGAAAATAATAAGTCCTGCCAGCATAATGGAGACGGCAGTAATAATGCTCAAGCGGATTGTTTTTACAATTCTGTCTTTTTTTTGTGCACCGTAATTGTAGGCAATGATTGGAATCATTCCATTGTTTAAACCAAAGATTGGCATGAAAATAAAACTTTGCAGTTTAAAGTAGGCACCAAATACAGCGGCAGCGGTAGAGGTAAAGGTCATAAGAATTCGATTCATTCCAAAGGTCATGACGGAACCGATTGCTACCATTAAAATAGATGGAATACCTACCAATAAAATCCGGGCAATTGTATTTTTTTCCGGCTTAAAAAGTGCCGGAGAAAGATGAATATCGTGGTTTTTAGCAATATTAAAATACAGAGCAAGGAAGGCTGCAATCACCTGTCCGATTACGGTTGCAATAGCAGCACCGGCAATTCCCAGCTTTGGTGCGCCAAAAAGTCCGAAGATCAGGATAGGATCCAGAATAATATTAATAATGGCTCCGGTTCCCTGGGTAATCATGGCGTAAAAAGTTCTTCCCGTGGATTGGAGCAGACGTTCCAGAATTATCTGCCCAAACAAACCAAAAGAACAGGTACAAATAATGGTTAAATAAGAAATCCCATAATCAATAATGACAGGAAGGTTTGTCTGCCCCCGAAAGAAGACCGGGGTTACAAAGAATCCAATCAATAAAAAAATCAGGTAAGTAAGAAATGCCAGTAAAATACCATTGCAGGCGGCACGATTAGCTGATTGGAAATTCTTTTCCCCCAGTTTTTTTGAAAGGAGTGCATTCATACCGACTCCGATGCCGGATGCCGCAGCAATCATAAGGTTTTGCATGGGAAAAGCTAAAGAGACGGCAGTCAGAGCATCTTCGTTAATTTTAGCAACGAAAATACTGTCCACTACATTGTACAAAGCCTGTACAAGCATGGAGGCCATCATAGGAAGGGCCATAGAAAAAAGTAAGGCGGGAATAGGCATTATGCCCATTTTGTTTTCGGCAGGTTGTGTTTTTGTTGTATTCATAAATTTCCTCTCCTTTTATTTTTTATTATACATTAGGTGTTTGCGAAACACCAAAAGCCGCATAAATACGGAAGTTTTTTTGTTGCCAATATAAAATATCTCCTCTTGGTTTATGGTAACATAGAATTGTCCAGAAACTAATCAACCATCCACCTTAAAGGAGATATACCTATATGATAACACATAAGCAGCTCACTTTGGCAGAAGTTTTTGATGATTGTCAAAATAAATTTGATAATGACAAATATCAGTTTCTAGTACTTCTTGATGAAGCCATCAACCTTGATGAAATTGTTCCTGTTTCTT
The DNA here is from genome assembly GCA_022766905.1 of Lachnospiraceae bacterium. Taxonomy (GTDB): domain Bacteria; phylum Bacillota; class Clostridia; order Lachnospirales; family Lachnospiraceae; genus SIG292. The sequence continues at coordinate 290 of JALEPU010000018.1, read as the reverse complement.
TTATTTCTCATTTTTACGCTCGTACCGGAAGGCCCCGCAAGCATCAGTTTTATCCGATGCTGAAAGCTCTTCTGATTCAGCGCATCTTCTCAATCCCGACCGATTCACTCCTGATCATATTTCTGAAATACTCTCAGGAATTGCGTGATTTTTGTGGATTTGATGTGGTTCCCGATGCCTCTAAATTTACCCGTTTCAAACAGGATTTCTTACCGGACTTACAATCCATGTTCGACCATCTGGTTGATCTGACCGAACCGATCTGCCAAAAGATTGATTCTGCTCTTGCA
>JALEPU010000182.1 GCA_022766905.1 Lachnospiraceae bacterium | reverse complement strand
GATGCCCTGATTGTCAATACGATGGAAAATGTCATTTATATGGGCATGTATAATGATCTGTCTTTCCTGATCTATGGTGTCCTGAACCTGTATGAACACCAGGGAAGCTGGAATCCCAACATGCCTTTGCGTGATCTGATCTATACGGTGGATCTGCTCAAAGGCTATATAGAAGAACATGACTACGATATCTTTGGGAGCCGCCTGATCCCGATTCCAACGCCCCAGTCAATTGTATTTTACAATGGGACCCGGGAAGAACCGGAACGGCAGATCCTGAAGCTGTCTGATTCTTTTCAGTCAGGAGAGAAAAAAGGATGCATGGAATATGAATGCATTGTCCTGAATATTAATTATGGCAAGAATCAGGAGATCATGGAAAAATGCAGGACCCTGAAAGAATATGCTATCCTGATCGCAGAGATCAGAAAGTGTGAAAAGGAAGAAAAGAACATTGAAAAAGCTGTAGAAAGGGCAATTGATGAATGCATCAGGGAAGGAGTGCTGTCAGATTTTTTAACGAAATATCGTGGTGAGGTGACAGATATGATCTTAACAGAATATGATGAACAGAAACATATCGAGAATGAAAAGCGATGGAGTTATGAGGACGGCAGGAAAGAAGGCGAGCGAATCGGCAGAGAGGCAGGCGAGGAGAGAATTAATGAATTGAACCGTAGGTTAGTGAAAGATGGACGTATGGATGACCTGACCCGTTCTCTTCAGGATCAGGAATATCAAAAGAAACTTTTGGAGGAGTATAGGCTGATATAGGTTGTAATTGGATGGAGCAGAGATAGGAAAAAGAGGATACAAATATCCCTGGAGCGCCGGTATCAGTATGATTATTACCAAAAGGCCTATACAAGGAGTGAAGAAATCCGGGATATGCGCCACGATATGAGAAATCAGCTGCAGGCGATCCAATATCTCTTCCAGTCGGAAGAGGAAGAAAGCCGCAGGCGGGCCGAAGAGATGGTCAATCAGTTGTGCGAGAAAGTGCATTAGAGCAGAGATGTTGCCTTAGCATAAAGCAAGATTGGAAAAACGTATCATTTTCAATACCAATTCTGACAAAAAAACGACCATTTTTGACATTTGAATAAATAAGAGTAAAAAACATGTTATTGTAAATGCGGGATTTGCAGTAACATGTTTTTTATTGCATGGGATATTATACAGGGGAGTATTTTTTTAATACATAATGAAACTTTATAAAGCCTGGTCAGCATCGGAAGGAGAATAGGAAGCGATATCCTTTACATCACAATCCAGAATTCGACAAAGATCATTAATCGTAGTTGTCGTAATAGGCTTATTGTTTCGCAATTTATCTATGGTTGCACTGGAAATATGGTAATTTTTAATCAATGTATAGGTTGTTTCATTCGATGACCTTAATGTATTCCAAAAAGGACTGTAATTAATCAAAAGAACACACATCCTTTCTATATTTATTTAATATATTTACTCATTTAAAAATATTTATTATTTCTAGGATAAAATATCGTCTGTTTCTTGACCATAGTTATTAAAGTGACTATAATAAAAGCGGATAATTTATGAGAAATAACCAAAAACAATGTCGAGAACACTAAGGGGAGTAGAGTTTATTTGAATATACATTCTTTTTGGCGTTATACGGGAAACAAAAAAGACATGCTATCATGAAAACTCTCTGGAGTTTTGTAGTATGTCTTTTTTTGCCAGAAAGAATAAAAGTTAAGGACGGATTTTGCTTATGAAATAAAATATTAACGGGAAAAAAGATTATATGGAAGGAGTATGAGGAGCATGAAAAAGAGAAAAAGATGGAAAAGAAAATATATTCTGGGACAATAAGCTGGTGTTTTTGGGAATAAAAACACCAGCAAAAGTAATTTCAATCTTTTACTGATAACGGAGGTAGTATGTAATGAAGAACAAAAGGATTTTATTAATGGTATTTTTAGTTATTACGTCATTCCTGCTGGCAGCATGTGCCGGCTCAAAAAAACCGGAAAAGAAAATTATAGGAGTTTGGTATAATCAGGAAGAGGATACTTATGATCCGGTGAAAAAATTGGCAGCTGAATATAATGGTGTAAACGAGAGAATCATATATAGTACGGATGATTTTGGTTTTGGGTATATTGAACAGATAGAATTTTTTGAAGACGGAACTTACGAAATGCTTGGAAAAACAGGTGAAAGAGAAGAAACAAGAGATGGCACATATTCCTTTATTCATGATGGCTCTAATATAACATTTGACGAGGATATTCCGTCGTTTGATGTTTCTTTTGAAGGAGATTCTTTATTTTTGGATAATGAAGAGAAAAGTTATTTCTTTGGAAAGAAAATACCGGAATTTGAGGAGGAAGAGATTGTTGGCTTGTGGATAGAAACGAGGTATACTCGTAAGGAAAATGGGGAAATTGTAGAGGATTTAAGTGACGATTATTTCGAATATAATGTAGCTTATTGCAAAGATGGATACTGTTATGAAAATGGAAATTTTGATAGTGAAGAAATAGCCTATGAAGTAGAAAAGGGTAAGCTGACCCAATGGTATACTTCTGAAGATGAAGACGGCATATCTGAAGAACATACTTTGGTTTATGACATAAAAATAGAAAATGATCAGTTAGTGCAAACATTGAAGGTTAATGATGAAAATAATATAGAATATTTCATGGATGTAGAGGGCATGACAAGAGAAGAATTAGAAAAGGAATCTGTGGAAGTCACTCGGTATTATGAACGATATTAAGAGTAAATTGTGTCAATTATATTTAAACCTGATATCCAAATATTAGTTTATGGAGGTATATGGATGAAAAAGAAGCGATTGAAAATTACAAATTATTTTGTTGTTTT
>JALEPU010000156.1 GCA_022766905.1 Lachnospiraceae bacterium | reverse complement strand
CTGATGGATGCTGTAATGGAATCATGGCGTTTCGGATCCAGTAAAATGGTCATAGCACCCAGTTCTTCAATGAACTGACTGAAATCAGTTACCTTCTGTTCCGGTACCTGGCTGGTAGGTGTAATAAAATAATAGGCATTTTCAATTAAACGATCGGTACAATGAGAATAGCCGGCTTTCTCGGAACCGACCATAGGATGACCGCCTATAAAAATGTGATCCATGTGAAGGTCACTGATTACCTGATGAATCGGTCCCTTTACGCTTCCTACATCTGTTAAAATGCAGTCTGGTTTTAAAATAGGTTTTAGAATTTTTAAATATACAAGATTATAACTTACCGGGGCACATAAGAAGATATAGTCACAGATAGAAAATGACTGATCTACGGCACGTACCGCCTGGCTTAATGTCTTGTCTTCCAAAGCTCTTTGCAAAGCATCCGTGTCCGTATCGTATCCGATGATATGATAATTCGGATATACTCGTCGGATTGCTTTTGCAATAGAACCGCCAATGAGCCCTAATCCAATAAAGCCAACAGTAAAATTATCTTTGTTATTCATAGAATAGTACTCTCTTTTCTGTCAAAATGAGATGACATAATTATTATTGTTCTTTTATTTTACACCAGATAAGCAAGAATTGTCAAAAATTTTTTGCACTAAAGTAAAGAAGTATAATTCTGCTTAAGGAAAACAAAAGGTTCTCATATTTGTTTGAGCAATTTGCTAAAAACTCTTGTAAAAAGACAGTTTTTTTAGTAGAATATATATAAGGTTGTTGTCAGGGAGAAGAAGAAGCCTTAAGTAGGCTTTTTCCCCGTTCGGACATCACAAAAAAACGGATTAGGAGGAACTATAGAATGAACGTGTATACTTCAGACAAGATTAGAAACGTGGTATTATTGGGACATGGAGGCTGCGGTAAGACAGCGTTAGTTGAAAGTATGGCATATGCGGTAGGTATGATCAGTCGCTTGCGTACCGTTGCAGAAGGCGGAACAATCAGCGATTACGATAAAGAAGAGATTAAGAGACAATTCTCCATTCAGGCATCAACGATCCCAATCGAATATGATGGCGTGAAGATTAACGTAATTGATACTCCCGGCTTTTTTGATTTTTCAGGAGAAGTTTATGAGGCACTGAGTGTAGCAGACGCAGCAGTTATTGTTATTTCCGGTAAAGCAGGCGTAGAGACCGGAACAGTACGTGCTTTTGAATTCTGCAAGAAGTATAATATCCCTTGTATTGCATTTATTACTAACGTAGACGATGAACATGTGAATGTAATGGATATCGTAGGCGATTTGAAAGACAGATATGGCAAGATCATTGCTCCGTTCCATCTTCCGCTTCGGGAAGGCGGCAAGTTCATGGGATTTGTCAATGTTGTTAAGATGGAAGGAAGAAAGTATCTGGATGACGGAACTTATGAAGAATATGAGATTCCGGAAGGAACAGAGGATGCACTGGATGAGTGCAGAGAAGAACTGTTAGAAGCAGTTGCAGAGACCAGTGAAGAACTGATGGATAAGTTCTTTGAAGGAGAAGCATTTACTCAGGAAGAAGTATCCCAGGCGTTACGCGCAAGTGTACATGACCGATCTATTATTCCGGTATTGATCGGTGCTCCTGTAAACAGCTATGGTGCACAGGCTCTGCTTATTGCCATTAATAAGTATTTCCCATCACCACTGGAGAGAATCGGCGTTCAGTTCCAGGGCGAGAATACAAAATTAAAAGAAGTATATACTGCAACATTTGATGCAACCCGTCCGGTCAGCGCATATATTTTCAAAACAATTGCAGACCCATTTGTTGGTAAGTTCTCCCTGGTTAAAGTTTGTAACGGTGTGTTAAAAGCAGATTCTGTTCTTTATAATGCAGAGAGAAGTGTGGAAGAAAAAGTTGGTAAACTTTATGTATTAAAAGGAAAAGAACAGATTGAAGTCAGTGAACTTCAGGCTGGTGATATTGGTGCGATTGCCAAACTGGCAGTGTCCAAAACCGGTGATACTCTTTCTACAAAGACCACTCCTATTATTTATGAAAAAGCTCCAATGCCGGTTCCATATACCTTTATGCGTTATGTAGCAAAGGCAAAAGGAGACGAAGACAAAGTATCTGCAGCTCTTAAGAAACTGATGGATGAAGATCTGACCTTAAAAGAAGTGAACGATAAAGCAAATCGTCAGATGCTTCTTTATGGACTTGGCGAACAGCATCTGGATGTTGTAAAGAGCAAACTGGCAGATCGCTATAAAGTAGAGATTGATTTAATCAAACCAAAGGTTGCATATAAAGAGACCATTCGCGGTACAGTGGAAGTACAGGGCAAACATAAGAAACAGTCCGGTGGTCATGGCCAGTACGGTGATGTTAAGATGAAATTTGAACCATCCGGAGATCTGGAAACCCCATATATCTTTGAAGAGACTGTCTTCGGTGGTGCTGTTCCAAAGAACTATTTCCCAGCTGTTGAAAAAGGTATTGCAGAAAGCTGCCTGAAAGGACCTCTGGCAGGATATCCGGTAGTTGGTGTAAAAGCTACCTTATTAGATGGTTCTTATCATCCGGTTGACTCTTCCGAGATGGCATTTAAGATGGCTGCAATTCTTGCCTTCAAGAAAGGTATTATGGATGCAAAACCAGTTCTTCTTGAGCCTATCGTATCCCTGAAGGTTACTGTATTTGATCAGAATACCGGTGATGTAATGGGCGATTTGAATAAGAGAAGAGGTCGTGTACTTGGTATGAATCCAATCGGCGATGGCAAACAGGAGATTGTAGCAGACATTCCTCTTGCAAATCTTCTTGGCTATGCAACAGATCTTCGTTCCATGACAGGTGGTTCCGGAGAATATGCGTATGAATTTAACCGCTATGAAGTATGCCCATCTGATGTTCAGCAGAAGATTTTAGAAGAATCCGCAAAAGAAAACGAATAAAGTATGTAGAAATGGAGCAATTCTACCATGATTAATAAAGCGATTGATTTTGCTGTGAAAGCCCATAGGGATCAATTCCGGAAGGGAACCTGTATTCCGTTTATCCTCCACCCGATGGAGGTAGGCGTGATTGTATCTAAGATGACCTCTGATGAAGAGATTATCAGTGCTGCATTTTTACATGATACGGTGGAAGATTGTCCTCATGTATCCATTGAGGACATCCGAAGAGAGTTCGGAAACCGTATTGCTTCAATGGTAGACTGTGAGAGTGAGGACAAATCCAGAACATGGATGGAACGTAAAAGCCATACCATCTATTATCTGAAGGAAGAAGCGTCGCAGGAAGTGCGTTTTATTGCACTGGGAGATAAGCTGGCTAATATCCGTTCTTTGGTGAAGGATTATGCCCAGGTGGGAGATCAGCTTTGGGAACGCTTCAATATGAAAGATAAGAAGATGCAGGGCTGGTACTATCGCTCCATGATTGACAGCTTAAGTTCGATGAAAGAATATCCCCAATATGAGGAGTATGTGAATCTGGTTCACAGCCTGTTTGGGGAATAATAAGAAAAAAAGAAAGCATGCTTGGCGTGCTTTCTTTTTTTGTAGAGGAATCGGTAGCCTGTTGGTATATCAGAATTATACAATTCTTCGAATAGAAGCAATTTTGCGGTAAGCCGCATTATAGGAAATTTTAATTCCTGTTTTTGCAGAACTTCTTTACAATAGAAGCAGAAGAAGTGGGAGATTTTCTCATATTCAGATCACTGACTGTTGCATAGCCGACTTTGGTTGCGGCATAGGTTTGATTCGCCGGTGCCAGGTGTTGGATAAGACCAGCCAACAAAATCATTAACAGAACCAGCAGCCAGGATTTTTTTATTATTATTCTATTTGATTTCATTGTATCCCTCCTTGATGTTAACAATATAAGACATAAATGTGTCTAAAATGTGAAAAAATAAATACTTTTGTAATATTTATTAAAATAAATGTAACAAAAAGGAGAAAAAAAGGGAATATTGAAATAGAAATATAGTCTATCAAGTCTACAATACAGCTTTATAATAAAAGGACAAAGATAGGACATCTTTCTTTGGCAACATTCCCATAGAAGTTATTTTCTAGTTATAATCTCTTTTTGGAACGATCTCAATCCAATATCCATCCGGGTCATTGATAAAGTAAATACCCATAGAAGGATTTTCAAAACAGATACATCCCATTTCTTCATGTTTTTTGTGGAATCCATCATAATCATCTGTCACAAAAGCAAGATGGAATTCTTCATCTCCCAGGTTGTAAGGTTCTTTTCTATCTGCCATCCATGTCAGTTCCAGAGAAAAATTACTTACATCATCCTGTAAATAAACAATCTTATAACTTCCATCAGATGCATTTTTTTCCCGGGCAATATGTAATCCAATTGCATCCTGATAGAATTTGATACTTTTTTCCAGATCTAAAACGTTAAAGTTAAAATGGTTAAAATAAATCATAATAAAATCTCCTTTCCCTGTTATCATAACTGAAATTCAGGTAAAATTCTGCTATTGTCATAATGTGACATACAAAAAAGTATAACATGGAAGAAAATCTTTCGCAAGTTTTTCAAATCTTAAGATTTTCCAAACCCCTTTACAAGGGGGGAGAGCTTTCGTATAATAAATAGAGAAAAAGAAAGGAGTTTGTTATGAAAGAAGGAAAAGTAAGTAAAAAAAGACTTTTGTCGCTGATATTGGCTTTTTGTATGATTATGACATCCATTACACTGACACCGAAGCAGACAGAAGCTGCCGGTTCTTATTGGATTAAAGTCAACAGAAAGATGAATACAGTGACCGCTTACCAGTATAAGAATGGAAAGTACACACCGGTGAAAGCCATGGTATGTTCTGTCGGAGTGAATGGAGCGACTCCAAAAGGTAATTTTAATACGCAAGCTAAGTATCGCTGGCATACATTAATGGGTAATGTATATGGACAGTACTGTACCAGAATTTATAAGGGATATTTATTCCATTCTGTATGGTATTACAGTATGAATAAAGGTGCACAGTCCACTGCTCAGTATAATCGCCTTGGTTCAGCAGCTTCCCATGGATGTGTCCGCCTGACAGTGGCAGATTCCAAGTGGATTTACGATAATTGTCCGGTTGGAACAAAGGTTACAATTTATGACAGCAGCACTTCCGGTCCACTTGGCAAGCCAAAGCCAATTCGTGTGTCCAGAGCAAGCAAGATGGGATGGGACCCGACAGATCCGGATCCGAACAACCCATTTATAAAGAAGAAACCAACCATTAAGTTTTCTGCAAAGAAAGCAAAGAGTGTTGCTTTATACAGCAGTGCGTATAATGCAAAATCCGGAGTTTCCGCAAAAAGTTATGATGGAAAGAATTTGACATCTAAGATTAAAGTTTCCGGTACAGTCAATACAAAGAAACCAGGTACCTATACCCTGACTTACAGTGTTCAGGACAGTAACGGTTATTATGCAAGCAGAGATTTTAAGGTTACCGTTGTAAAACCGTCCAAACCTTTATTAAGAGGAGTTCAAAGTGCTGTAAACTTAAAGATTGGTGATGATGATACATATGTACAGTACAAGATGAAGAGCGGCGTATCTGCAATTGACAGAGACGGTAAGGTGATTACCAATAACCTGAAGATAACCTGTTCTTCCTCCTACGCACAGATTCGAAGAACAGTGGTATGTTTCAGAAAACCGGGAACTTACAGATTGGTATATTCCATTACAGGATCCAGAGCAAATGGTTCCAAGACGACAACAAAGTCAACGACTGTCAAAGTATATGATGCAAGTACACCATCTATTACGGTCCTGAATTCAGAACAGCATATTGATTTGAATTCTACTTATGGAGACAGTGAGATCCGAACAGGAGTGACCAGTGCAACCGTAAAGGGAACCAATATGACCCGTAAGATTAAGTATTCCATCGTGGATGCTGCAACCAATAAGACTGTTTCCAAAATTGATACCAGCAAGGGCGGAACCTATGTGATTAAGTACCAGGTTACAACAACATTAGGCTTAAAGGCTACAAACAGCAGAACCGTAGTTGTAGAAGACCGCTCTGAACCACAGGTTGTTGTGACAAATCCTGGTGTGGAACTGAATTGGGATCTGACTGTATTAAACAGTAAAGAAGCAAGAGAGAATGCATTAAGAGATGGTGTGTTCTTTAAGACAAAGAATGGAACAGATTTATTATCTACATGGACTTATGAGATTCATCCAATGAATGAAACAGAAGTATTAGATACTGTTGTTCCGATGGATAAACTTGTTTCCGGTAAATATAAAGTATATCTGTTCTGTCAGAATCCAAAGACAGGTATGAGATCAGAGAAGAATGAACTTGCTTCCAGAGTGATTGTTGTGAAATAAGGACAAATTCTTACAATTGACAGAAAGTTTTGTCAGGCGTATAATTTTAGTAGTAGCAAACAGTGAACATAATGCTTATTTAAGCAGAAGGAGGTATTTTGGAATGAAAAGATTAGGTTGTGGAAAGATGGTATTTGTAGGAATCGCAGGATTTGAACATCATGGATTTGGAGTAGAACTTCCAGCATACCTGCTGTAATCTTTACATTACAAAATCAGACGAAGCAGATGACAGATCTGTTTTCCATAGTAACCGGTTTGGACTTAAGTTCAAACCGGTTTTTTCGTGTATAAAAAACGAGATAAAGAATTCATTGAAAAAGCTTGAAAATATCAGTCGTTCAATAAAAGAAAAAGATATTTTGTTCATTCAGGAAGATTCTGTCAAAGAAATTCAGGAATAAAAAAGGCAGAAATGGTAAATCATTACCTTATGACAAAAGAAGCATCACAACAAGCGGAGGTAATGATTTATGGCACTTAACAAAGTTGAAATCTGTGGAGTCAATACGTCGAAACTTCCTCTTCTGAAACAGGAGGAAAAAGATGCCTTGTTTGAAAAAATAGAACAGGGTGATCAGGAAGCCCGGGAACTATACATCAAAGGAAATCTGAGATTAGTGTTAAGTGTAATTCAAAGATTTGCAGGGAATGGAGAAAATGCAGATGATTTATTTCAAGTCGGCTGTATTGGGTTGATGAAAGCAATTGATAATTTTGACAGAAGCCTGGATGTGAAATTTTCGACCTATGCGGTCCCAATGATTATTGGTGAAGTAAGACGATATTTGAGGGACAATAATTCAATCCGGGTCAGCCGTTCTTTGCGGGATACAGCATATAAAGCTATTTATGCGAAGGAAATGTTGCAAAAAAAGAATGACAAAGAGCCTACGATAGATGAAATAGCAAAAGAAATTGATATGAAAAAAGAAGATGTGGTCTATGCTTTAGATGCCATTGCAAGTCCTGTTTCCCTTTATGAACCGGTTTATCAGGAAGGTGGTGATACTCTTTATATTATGGACCAGGTCAGTGACAAGAAAAATAAAGAAGAAAACTGGGTGGAGCATATCTCTCTTCGGGAAGCAATGAAAAAACTGTCCGAGAGAGAATTTAACATTATAAAATTACGGTTTTTTGAAGGAAAGACCCAGACAGAAGTAGCAGATGAAATCAGTATTTCGCAAGCCCAGGTAAGCCGTTTAGAAAAAGCCGCTTTAAAAAATATGAGAAACTTTCTAAGCGAAAAAGAAGTAAGATAAGAAAGAAACAAAAAGGGAAGACTAGTTTTTCCCTTTTTTTTGTGCTATAATGAGCCATGCGACAGGCGTGCTTGCACAGCCTGGCATATGGCGAATGCCAAACATCGAGACGCAAGTTATTATTTTAGATTGAGAGGAGAAAGATGGAACATCAGATTAAAATCGGTTCTCATGTGGGAATGAGTGGAAAAGACATGTTTTTAGGCTCAGTAAAAGAGGCTCTTTCCTATGGATCGAATACTTTTATGATATATACAGGGGCTCCCCAGAATACCAGACGTAAGAAAATCGAAGAATTGAATATTGAAGCCGGATGGGAATTGATGAAAGAACATGGAATAGAAGAATTTATTGTGCATGCTCCATATATCATTAATCTTGCAAATACAGTAAAACCAGAGACTTTTGAGCTGGCGGTTGATTTTTTACAACTGGAACTGGAACGGACAAGAGCACTTGGAAGTAAGGTCCTCGTCCTTCATCCGGGAGCCCATGTGGGAGCAGGAGAAGACGCGGGAATCAACCAGATAGCGAAAGGACTCAATGAAGTGTTAACGAAAGATACGGAAGTTTATGTGGCATTGGAGACAATGGCAGGAAAAGGTTCTGAGATAGGAAGGAACTTTGAAGAATTGGCCAGAATTTATGATAAAGTGATATATAATGAAAAACTTCGGGTCTGTTTCGATACCTGTCATGTCAGCGATAGCGGATATGATATTAAGAACAGTTATGAATCCGTAATGGAAGAATTTGATCATATCATTGGAAAAAAACAGATTGCAGCATTTCATATCAATGACAGCAAGAACCCGATGGGAGCCCATAAGGACAGACATGAAAACGCTGGTTTCGGGCAGATTGGATTTCAGGCACTTTGCCAGTTTGTTTACGATGAAGAATTTGCACAGATTCCAAAAATATTAGAATCCCCTTATGTGCCGGGACAGGAAGAAAAAGTGAAGACGTATCCTCCATACAAATATGAGATTGCCATGTACCGGCAGGGAGTCTTTGATCCGGAATTAAAAGAGAAAATTGTTGCCTCGAAAGGAAAATAGAAAGAAGGAGAGAACATGTCAAAAGAATCCAGAGATTGGCTGGAAAAGGCAGCCAGATTAGATTATATCAGGCCGGAGGATGTGCCGGAGATTGACCTTTATATGGATCAGATTACGACCTTTATGGAATCTCAGCTTGCTGTAACGAAACGTACCGAAGAAGATAAGATTATGACGAAAACCATGATCAATAATTATACAAAAAATAAGCTCCTTCCTCCTCCGATTAAAAAGAAATATACAAAAGATCATTTGTATCTGTTGATTTTTGTTTACTATTTTAAGAGTATTATGTCTATTGCAGATATCCAGAAGCTTCTCGGACCGATGGCTGAGTATTTTTTTGGAAATCATACCGAGGAAGAAGGAGAGAATGGAGCTCTTCATACTCTGGATCATATTTATAAAGAAATCTTTGATCTGGAGCATGATTATTATTATGAAGTGAAAGAGAATATTGAGAAACTTCAGAAAAGGGCAGAAGATACATTCCCTGAACTTTCCGGAGAGGAAGGAGATTTTTTAAGGAAATTTTCTTATATTACGCTGCTTTGCTACGATATCTATGTGCGTAAGCAGATGATAGAAACGATGATTGATGATATGTTTGGGAAACCGGAACAAAAGAAAAAAGAAAAAAAAGAAAAATAAGATAAAATCCATTATAGTGTCAAAAGTCTGAATGAGCAGTTGCTTTTGGCATCTATGATTGAAAAAAAGAAAAAATGCATTCCTGATCCGGACACTCGTCCAAATAGGGAATGCATCTTTTTGTTTTGATATAAAATTTAGTTTCTACAGGAAAAATTAAGCCTCTTCCTCTGTCTGATCAGCCTGCTTCATTCTGGCAAAAACCATATCATAACCATCGTTTCCATAATTTAAGGAACGATTTACCCGGCTGATGGTAGCAGTAGAAGCTCCGGTTTTTTCTGCTACTTCCAAATAAGTATGATTCTCCCGTAACATCTTTGCAACCTGAAAACGCTGTGCTAAAGAAAGCAGCTCATTCACAGTACACAGATCTTCGAAAAAATCAAAGCATTCATCTTTATCCTGCAATGTAAGAATTGCTTCAAAAAGCTGGCTTACACTTTCTGTTCTAATCTCTTTACCCATTAGATTCACCTCAACTTGTAATCTTATATCTATAATCATAGCATTTTAGTAAAGTGAAGTAAAGGGGTTTATACGTTAAATTTAAAAAGAACTACATCTCCGTCCTGCATCACATAATCTTTTCCTTCCGAGCGGATAAGCCCTTTCTCTCTGGCGGCTGCATTACTTCCGAGAGCAACCAGATCATCGTAGGAAACCACATCTGCCCGAATGAATCCGCGTTCAAAATCAGAATGGATCTTGCCTGCAGCCTGAGGTGCTTTGGTTCCTTTTTTGATGGTCCAGGCTTTGGATTCAATCGGACCTGCTGTCAGGTAACTAATCAGGCCAAGTAAATGATAGCTTGCCCGGATTAATTTTTCCAGACCGGATTCTTTAAGCCCAAGGTCTTCCAGGAACATTGCTTTTTCATCCTCATCCAATTCGGCAATTTCCTGCTCAATCTGTGCACAGACAACAAAGACTTCACAGTCTGTATCCTTTGCATATTCTTTTACCTGAGCAACATAAGAATTGGAAGCACCATCATCAGCCAGATCGTCTTCGGAAACATTGGCAGCAAAAATAACCGGCTTTCCGGTCAGAAGATTGCAATCGGCAATAATTGCCTGCTCATCTTCATCGTCTGTTGTAAAAGTTTTAGCCAGTTTGCCATCTTCCAGATGTGCTTTGATTCGATTTAAAAGCTCTACTTCTTTGGCAAGGGCTTTATCATTTCTGGCACCTTTGCTCTGTTTGGCAATGCGGCGTTCCAACACCTCCAAATCAGAAAAAATAAGCTCAAAATTAATGGTTTCAATATCTCTTAATGGATTTACACTGCCATCAACGTGGACGACATTGCTGTCTTCAAAACAACGGACAACGTGAACGATGGCGTCAACTTCACGAATATTGGCAAGGAACTGGTTTCCAAGACCTTCTCCATGAGAAGCCCCTTTTACCAGACCGGCAATATCAACAAATTCAATGACAGCAGGAACAACTTTGGCTGAGTCATGCATTTTTGCAAGAACATCAAGACGTTTATCCGGTACGGCGACAATACCAATATTAGGATCAATGGTACAGAAAGGATAATTGGCAGATTCTGCGCCTGCTTTGGTCAGGGAGTTGAATAATGTACTTTTTCCAACGTTGGGCAGTCCAACAATACCTAATTTCATATGATTTTCCTCTTTCCTATCGTTTATTCATGATATCAACATATTCTATCATACAAATCGGGAAAATGACAAGTTATATTCGCTATTGTACAAAAAAAATGATTGTGATACACTTAAGTACAAAGTGAAAGTCTGGAAATTCATGTGGAATGACCGGATGGAAGGAAAGAAAGGAAGAAGAAGAATGAATGTGACAGATATTCGATTTCCCAATCTTCATATTTCTCTTTCCAATGTAGGAAGCGGAATTATGATTGGTGGATTTGAGATTAAATATTATGGAATCATCATTGCATGCGGCTTTTTACTGGGGCTTTTTGTTGCAATGCAGGAGGCAAAACGGACTGGCCAGGATCCGGAATTATATATGGATTACTTACTCTGTATGATTTTTCCGGCAATCATCGGAGCAAGGCTTTATTATGTGATTTTTTCCTGGGATTATTATAAAGAAGATTTGACCAGGATTTTCATGATGCGCCAGGGCGGTCTTGCTATTTTTGGCGGTGTCATTATGGGAGTCATTGTTCTGATTCTTTTTGCAAAATACCGAAAACAGCCTTTTTTCAAAATGACAGATACGATCGTCATGAGCCTTTTGATTGGACAGATCATGGGACGATGGGGTAATTTCTTTAATCGGGAGGCTTTTGGAGGTTTTTGCGAAGGACTGTTTGCCATGCAGATTCCGGTTGATTACTTCGAACAGATGGGAAGGCTGGGAGAGATTCAGGCTACCGGCTTATTAAATCATGTTGTGACCGTAGGAAAGGGAGCAGAAGCGATTTCCTGTATTCAGGTACATCCGACTTTTCTTTATGAATCCTTGTGGAACCTTGCCTTGCTTCTGTTTATTTTTCTCTATCGAAAACATAAGAAGTTTGAAGGAGAATTATTTGCTCTTTATCTTATGGGATATGGAATCGGAAGATTCTGGATAGAAAGACTACGGGTGGATCAGTTGACCATTGGATACACCGGTCTGGCGGTCTCTCAGATTTTGTCAGCTGTTCTGGCAGCAGGTTCTATCATTGCCTGTCTGATGGTAAGAAAAAGGCTGAAAACAAAAGAAGAGAAAAGATAAGAGATAAAATGAAGTTGGGGTCAAAGGCTTTTGGCCTTGCATCATGAAATGTGAAAAGTATACAAATCGAGAGGTGTTTTTTTCTGAAAAAAACCATCTTGTTATTTTACTAAAAGTCTGGTAAGATAACAACTGTTGAAAAGATAATAGCAATGGCTGTTACTGGTAATGCAGGCAAGACCAAGTTTGGAATAGAGTTTAGAAGACTCTATTGCTTCTTGGTCTTTTTTTATTGCATCGGAAGTTCCTTTAAAAATCATATTGGAAATACAATTCTGGGAATTAAAATGCAGAAAAATATTTTTAATATTATTCAGGTCGCTTTTCAAAAAAAACTGGATACTAATTCCATGAATTATGCAAGATTGGTCATTCATATTCAGTTTTTCCTTCAAAGATTGTTTGATGATCGAATGTTAGAAGACCAGGGAGTAGGTGTCTATGAACATATCAAAGAAAAACTCCCAAAAGAGATCAGTTGTGCCAGACAAATCAAGCGATATGTTGAAAATACGATGCAAAAAACAATTTCAGAAGAGGAAATCGGTTATCTGGCATTACACATTTCCCGGGTTATCTCCTAATCGGGTTCATAAGTTTACTGTTATAGAGGGTGTTGTAAAGTAAAGACGTCATATCTTTATTTTACAACACCCCTTTTATTATTGTATAGGAAATTACTCCGTACTTCCTATACAATAATAAAGCCCTCCGGGCAGGAACGCACTGCGGCGGAGTGGAAACATGTTGCCGAAGGCAACCCGCCGCAGGTTAGAATCCTGCAAAGCGGGATTCTTTCTTACAAAAAATTATCCACCGGACTGATAATTATTCGTGATAAATGTCAAAAAATGTGCAAAAATTCCAGCTTTTTTTTCTTGCAAACACTTGCATTGTACACAGTAATCAGGTAAAATAAAGTCAGAGTGGTTGAAAGTGGTGTAAAATGCCACAAAAGGGAGGAAAAAGGGAGAGAAATCCTAAGGAAGAAAGGCAGGTGCGATAGGATGTTCAAAGGCGAATATAATCATACATTAGACGCCAAGGGCAGACTGATCGTGCCTTCAAAAGTGAGAGAAGAGCTGGGAAGCCAGTTTGTCATTACAAAAGCTTTTGATCAGTGTCTTTATATTTTCCCTACAGAATCCTGGGAGAATTTTGTTAGTAAGATCAATGGACTTCCGGCGTCGAAAGAACAGGTACGAAAAGTGCAGAGACGTTTTATCGGAAGCTCCTGGGACTGTGAGATGGACAAGCAGGGACGATTCCTGATTCCACCAAAGTTAAGAGAATATGCACAGATTACAAAAGATGTTGTCCTGATCGGACTTTCAGACCGACTGGAAGTCTGGGGACTGGAGAAGTGGACAGAATATTGTGAAAAAGAAGAAGATGAGTCTATTGATGATATGGTCGGTGATTTAGTATTTTAGACGAGGAGGAATTCAATAGGCAGGAGGTGTCTATGGAATTTAAACATATATCCGTATTATTTGAAGAGACTCTTGATGGCCTTATGATTAAGCCGGATGGAATTTATGTAGATGGAACGATGGGCGGAGCCGGTCATGGACGAGCTATTTGTGAAAGGCTTTCTTCCGATGGTCATTATATCGGAATTGATCAGGATGAAGCGGCTATCGTGACCGGAACAAAAAGACTGGAACCGTTTCAGGACAAGGTCAGCATTGTAAGAAGTAATTATGCAGACATGGCAGCAGTTATTCATGAATTGGGAATTAAGAAAGTCGATGGAATTTTGCTGGATTTGGGAGTATCCTCTTATCAGTTGGATACGGCAGACAGAGGATTTTCTTATCGGGAAGAGGCACCCCTTGACATGCGTATGGATCAAAGACAGAAGATGACTGCCAGGGACATTGTAAATGACTATAGTGAGATGGAATTATTTCACATGATTAAAGAATACGGCGAGGACCGATTTGCCAAGAATATTGCCAAACATATTGTGGCAGCAAGACAGGAAAGACCAATTGAGACAACACTGCAGCTTGCAGAGATTATCAAATATGCCATTCCGGCGAAGGTAAGAGCTACCGGAGGACATCCGGCTAAGAGAACGTTTCAGGCGATTCGGATTGAGCTGAATCAGGAACTTACTGTATTAGAAGACAGCTTAGATATGATGATTGATTTATTGAATCCGGGAGGACGGCTTTGTATTATTACCTTCCATTCTTTAGAAGATCGAATTGTAAAGAACAGTTTCCGAAAGAATGAGAATCCTTGTACCTGTCCGCCTGGTTTTCCTGTTTGTACTTGCGGTAAGATATCCAAAGGTCGGGTTATTACCAGAAAACCAATTTTACCAGGGGAGAAAGAACTGGAAGAGAATTCAAGATCCAAAAGTGCAAAACTTCGAATATTTGAAAGAAAATAAAAGTAGGGGGAATCGTTAAGATGGCCAGCAGATATGAAAGATATCAATATATATATGGAAATACAGTAAGAGCAGAAGAGGCAGTTGTTCCGGAACCGAATCAGCAGGAGGAACAGGTCAGACAGCCGGAGAAAAAGAAACAGGCGTCAGGAAGCCGTAAAGTGACGGATTTTAACAAAAGTTTTACTAAAACTTTGGTTGTAGCTGTTGCGGCTATGGTAATTATTTGTATTTCATACCTTCATGGACAATATCAGTTAAATAATCAGATACGAGAGATTTCTGCAAAGCAGACAGAGTTGGCTGCCTTGATCAATGAAAATCATGCGAAAAAATCCAGTCTGGATCAAGTAGTAGATTATGATGAAATTCGGGAATATGCAAAAGAAAAACTTGGTATGGTAACACCGGGAGAAAAGAATACCATTTATTATGATGGTGCTGCTTCCGACTACGTTCGCCAGTATGAAGATATTCCGTCAGCACAATAAAGGTGATCAGATTATGAAGAAAAAGAAGAGGAAAGTTGCTCCCCAGAAAATGCGGCAGGAAGGATTAATGCTCTTTTATGGAATTATCATTCTTGCATTTGTTATTTTGCTGGGGAGATTGCTTTATTGGAATTTAAGCAAAGGAC
Source organism: Lachnospiraceae bacterium (assembly GCA_022766905.1). Lineage (GTDB taxonomy): Bacteria > Bacillota > Clostridia > Lachnospirales > Lachnospiraceae > SIG292. Next base: position 20,472 of record JALEPU010000156.1, on the reverse strand, counting down.
ATGAATTTGAAAAAAAAGTATTGGTCCAGCAGCGACATTCCAGTACGAAAATTCCCTATGAGAGAGGAAAAATCTATGATTCTTTGGGAAAAGTACTGGCAACCAATGAACGATACTATACCCTTATTTTGGAACCTAAGAATATTTTGATTATGGAAGATGGAGAAAATGGGGAAAAAAAGTATAAAAAAAATAAGGATGCGACCTTAGATGCGTTAGAGACTTATATGGGACTGGATCAGGATGAAGTGATGAGTGTCCTGCTGGAAAATAAGGATTCTTATTATCTGGAATATCAGACTGATCTATCCTATGATGATATTGCAGATATGAAAGCATTTATGGCGAAGGCATCTGAAAAAAAAGCAGAGGCAAAATCTGAAAAAGAGAAAAAGCTGATTGAACAGGCAGAACTGATCACAGGAGTCTATTTTGTGGAGAATTATAGACGGGTTTATCCCAACGATGATGTTGGCTGTCATGTAATTGGCTTTACTTCCTCCGGCAATAAAGGTCAGTGGGGCCTGGAAAAATATTATAACGATGAATTAAATGGAGTAAATGGAAGAACCTATGTATATCTGGATGAAGATCGTACGTCAGAGACAACGACCAGAGAACCGGAAGATGGTAATTCCATTGTAACGACTATTAACCTTGATATTCAAAAAGCAATTGATAAGAGAAGAAAAGAATTTGATTCGGAAGTCGGCAGTAAGATGACGACAATTACGGTAATGGATCCGAATTCCGGTGAGATTCTTGGAATGACGTCTTCTTATGATTATGACTTAAATGATCCGGATGATGGAGATGTATTAAAACAACTTTACAATATGCAAGAGATCAAAAAATTTGCTGAGAATCAGGATAAGGTCAATAAGGGAGAAGAACTAGAGCGAGAAAAACCGGGAGAAATCCTGACAACCAATGACGCCTTTAGCTCTATCTGGAAAAACAGTGTTTTGACGGACACTTTTGAACCAGGTTCTACTTTTAAGCCATTTACGGTAGCTACGGCTTTAGAAGAAGACCTTTACGAGGGAACAGAAGGATTTTCCTGTCCCGGATATTTGGTAGTGAACAACACAAAGATTGCCTGTTCCCATACCCATGGCAATCTGGAATTTAAAGATGTCATTGCCCAGTCCTGTAACGTGGCGCTGATGGCCATGGGATTACGGGAAGGAAAAGAGATTTTTACAGCTTATCAGAAGCTTTTTGGCTTTGGACAAAAGACAGGAATCGATCTTCCTGGAGAAGCGGATACCAGTAATCTTCTTTATCCGGAAGAAAAAATGCAAAATGTGGATCTGGCAACCAACTCTTTTGGACAGAATTTTAATGTGACAACTATTCAGATGATTTCATCCTTCTGTTCTTTGATCAATGGGGGATATTATTACGAACCCCATGTTGTAAAGCAAATCAAAGGTGCAGATGGAAATGTAATAAAAAATATTGGAAAAACCTTAAAGAAGATGACGATTTCCAAAGAAACATCCGATAAGATGAAACCGTTACTGGAAGAAACTGTACTTACCGGAACCGGAAAGAAGGCGGCAATCAAAGGTTATTCCATTGGCGGAAAAACCGGTACGGCAGAAAAAATTACTGAAGTTCAAAAAAATGGAAAGACTGTCTACGTTAGAAATAAAAAAGATTATCTGGTTTCCTTTATTGCATTTACTCCGGTAGAAGATCCTCAGGTTGTCATTTATGTGACGATTGATGAGCCAAATGTGGATTATCAGGCAAATTCCGGTCTGGCTGTGGATCTGGAACGGAAATGTATGAAAGATATCATTAAAATTTTAGGTATCAAAAAGACAAAAAAAGAATAGAAATTGACTGCAATTCAAACCGGAATACTTTTTTTCGTACTGCATACAGTGTAAAAAAGTACTCCGGTATTGTATATGGGAAAAAGTAAAACCTATCATAGAAAAAAGTGTTTGTTTCTTTTTTGCTTTTTGTGTCTTCTCCTTTTGATTTTAATGGGAAGATTGATTGATCTTATGATTTTTCAGGCAGATCATTATAGCAAGCTTGCCACAGATCTCCATCAGAGAGAACGTTCCATCAAGGCAGCCAGAGGGATTGTTTATGATCGAAATGGAGTAAAACTTGCATCGAACAGTCAGGTTTGCACTATATCAGTGATTCACAGTCAGATCAAAGATCCGGATTCGATTGTGAAACTATTGGCAGAAAAACTGAATCTTGGCGAGGAAGATATTCGAAATAAAGTGGAAAAAGTTTCTTCCAGAGAAAAGATAAAAAGCAATGTTCCAAAAGAAACAGGAGATGAGATAAGACTGGCCCATCTGGATGGAGTAAAGGTAGATGAAGATTACAAAAGATACTATCCCTACGATGATTTGGCCAGTAAAGTATTGGGATTTTGCGGATCTGATAATCAGGGAATCGTTGGTTTGGAAGTAACCTATGATGAGGTTCTTTCCGGCCAGCCGGGAAAGATTCTGACCCTGACTGATTATAAAGGAATTGAAATTGAAAATGCTCCGGAAGAAAGGGTGGAACCGATTGATGGAAAAAGCCTTTACCTATCCATAGATGTGAATTTGCAGCAATATGCCATGCAGGCAGCGAAAAAAGTAATGAAGCAAAAAGAAGCAAAAAGTGTTTCTATTATTCTTATGAATCCTCAGAATGGGGAAATTTATGCAATGGTAGATTTGCCGGAATATAATCTGAATGATCCCTTTACTTTGAATCAAAAGACAGATTTAAAGAAGCAGGATGCATTGAATCAGATGTGGAGAAATTCCTGTATCAATGATACTTATGAACCAGGTTCTACTTTTAAGATCATTACAGCCGCAGCCGGTTTATCAGAAGGGGTAGTAGGCTTAAGTGACCAGTTTTCTTGTCCGGGATATCGTATCATAGAAGATCGAAAAATACGGTGTCATAAAGTGGGCGGACATGGAACGGAAACCTTTAAAGAAGGAGTGATGAATTCCTGCAATCCTGTGTTTATGGATGTTGGTGCCAGGTTAGGAGCCAAAAATACTTATAAATACTGGCGTAAGCTGGGGCTTTTTGAAAAGACGGGAATTGATGTTCCGGGAGAAGCAAATTCCATTATGCATCCAATTAAAGAGATAAAAGCAGTGGAATTGGCGACCATGTCCTTTGGACAGTCTTTTCAGATAACACCTTTGCAGCTTCTTCGGGCGGCCAGTGCCGTTGTAAATGGGGGAAAGCTTGTAACACCTCATTTTGGAATCAAATCCGTCGATGAAAATACAGGAGAAGAGACGGTTTTTCCCTGGACAGAAAAATCAGGGGCCGTATCTAAAGAAACTTCTGACATTATGAAGGATGTGCTGGAAGCGGTTGTATCAGAAGGAACCGGAAAAAATGCGAAAATAGAAGGATATCGAATTGGAGGGAAAACGGCAACCAGTCAGAAGCTGCCAAGAAGTGCCCATAAATATATTTCTTCTTTCCTTGGATTTGCACCTGCAGATAATCCAATTATTATGGGCCTGGTGCTGATCAATGAGCCGACAGGAATTTATTATGGTGGAACCATTGCAGCGCCGGTGCTGAAAGAGATTTTCGAAAATGTACTGCCTTATATGGGGGTCAAAGAATCCTATGTGGAAACTCCATAAAAAAAACGGGAATAGGATCAAAAAAGAGGGAAAAAAAGAAAAAAGCAGATGAACCCTTGATAAAAGGAAAGAAAAGCTTTATACTAATGGAGCATTATAAAGGAAGCAAAGATAAAGAGGTGTAAAGATGAATAACAGTATATTAATTTCTACATTGATAGCGTTTTTTATCACCGTAATTTTGAGTCCTACGATGATAAAATATTTACAAAAATTAAAATTCGGACAATTTATTCGGGATGAGGGCCCTGAATCTCACCTGAAAAAATCCGGTACTCCTACCATGGGCGGCCTGATTTTTATTTTTGCCATTTTAATTGTATCCTTACTTTATATGAGAAAATATCCGGATATTCTGCCGATTCTTTTTGTGACATTAGGATTTGGTCTGATTGGTTTTCTGGATGACTACATTAAAGTTGTGATGAAAAGATCTTTAGGTCTGACTCCTTTGCAGAAAATGCTGGGTCAGATTATCGTAACCGGTGTTTTTGCCTGGTATATGGTCTTTAACAGTGGAAACGGAACCAGAATGCTGATTCCATTTTCCGGCGGAAGAGAGCTGGATTTAGGAATTCTCTATGTTCCGGTCTTATTCTTTATTGTATTAGGCACTGTAAATGGAGCGAATTTTACAGACGGTCTGGATGGTCTGGCTTCTAGCGTTACGGTTCTGATTGCTACCTTCTTTACAGTTGCGGCTGTTGGACTTGGCGTAACAGGAATCATACCGATTACCTGTGCAACTGTGGGAGCTTTACTGGGATTTTTGGTATTTAATGTATATCCTGCCCGGGTTTTTATGGGAGATACCGGTTCTCTGGCATTGGGAGGCTTTGTGGTATCTACTGCCTATGTGTTAAAAATGCCTTTGTTTATTCCAATTGTGGCATTTATTTATCTGATAGAAGTCCTGTCTGTTATCATTCAGGTTTCTTACTATAAAAAGACAAAAAAGCGTATTTTCAAAATGGCGCCGATTCACCATCACTTCGAACTGTCAGGCTGGCCTGAGACAAAAGTAGTTGCCATCTTCAGTATCGTGACAGCAGTGCTCTGTCTGATCGGCCTGATTGCATTGTAAAGACAGTTTGGAGGAAAATGACATGGAACTGAAAGGAAAAAAGGTTTTGGTTGCCGGTTCTGGTTTAAGCGGAATTGGAGCGGCAAGATTACTGGATCAACTGGGAGCAGAAGTTATTTTATATGATGGCAATGAAGCCTTGACCCGGGAAGAACTTGAGAGAAAATTAAATGGTGCAAAAGCAGATATTGTGATTGGACAAATGACGAAAGAGCTTGCTTCAAAATGCGATTTGATGATTTTAAGCCCTGGTATTTCAGCATTTGGTCCTCTTGCTATGACATTTAAGGATTTGTCCATTCCTGTATGGGGAGAAGTGGAATTGGCCTATGAAGCCAGCAAAGGAAAAATCGCAGCGATTACCGGTACCAATGGAAAAACCACAACTACGGCTCTGGTAGGAGCTATTTTAAGGGCTTTTTATGAAGAGACATTTGTAGTTGGTAATATCGGGATCCCATTTACCTCAATTGCTCTTGATACAACAGAAAAATCTGTGATTGCAGCAGAAATCAGCAGCTTTCAGTTAGAAACCATTGATCAGTTTCATCCGGAAGTCAGTGCTGTATTAAATGTGACTCCAGACCATCTGGACCGTCACAAAACGATGGAAAATTATGCCGATACCAAACTTTCCATTTCAAAAAATCAGACAAAAGACCAGGTTCTTGTTCTGAATTATGATGATACTATTACAAGAGCGATGGGAGCAAGAATCAATGCATCCCCATTTTATTTCAGCCGTACCATGGAGCTTCACCATGGAGCTTATCTGAAAGATGGTGTTTTCTACATATCTATCGAAGGAGAGAAACAGGAAATCTGTAAAACAGAGGAACTGAAACTTCTGGGAGGCCATAACCATGAAAATGTTCTGGCAGCAATTTCCATCGCTTACTTTATGAAAGTGCCGGTAGAGATCATTCACAAAGTAGTTACATCATTTCAGGCGGTGGAACATAGAATTGAATATGTAGATACAGTAAACGGAGTGGATTATTACAATGACTCAAAAGGAACCAACCCGGATGCTGCCATAAAAGGAATTCAGGCCATGAATAAAAAGACGGTTTTGATTGGCGGCGGATATGATAAAGGAGCCAGTTACGACGAATGGATCGATGCCTTCGATGGTAAAGTGACCTGGCTGATTCTTTTGGGGGCTACAGCAGATGCCATTGAAAAAACAGCCATGGAACATGGTTTTACCAATATTATTAAAGTAGAAACTTTTGAAGAAGCAGTGGAAACTGCAGCAAAGAAAGCCAAAGATGGAGAGGCCGTTTTACTGTCACCGGCCTGCGCAAGCTGGGGAATGTTCCCGAACTATGAAGTAAGGGGAAAACAGTTTAAAGAGCTGGTTTACGCCATGAAGAGGTGATAGGATGAAGAAAGGGTCGTGTAGGGTCCCAAAGGACTTGAATACCCTGATTCTTGTACTCGTGCTGGTAGGCTTTGGACTTGTGATGGTATTTTCTACAAGTTCCTACAAAGCCAACCAGCTTTTTGGTAATAAGGCTTATTGGCTGATTCGTCAGTCAATCTGGGCAGTACTTGGTACTACAGTGATGGTGTTGATTTCCGGTTTTGATTACAGAAAATTAAAAATGTTGCCGGAACTTATGACTTTCGGCTATATTGGGATGAGCTTTTTGTTAATCTTAACTTTATTGATCGGCAGTGTGACGAAAGGCTCTAAAAGGTGGCTTTCTATTGGACCTGTATCCTTTCAGCCATCGGAGCTTTCCAAATTAGTTTTGATTTTGTTTCTTGCCAGATACCTGGCAGTTCACGAAAAACAGATGAAGACAACAAAGGGAATTTTTACAGCCCTTTTTCTGACAATACCAGTGATTGGTCCTGTAGGAATTGAAAATGCAAGCACTTCGATTATCCTGCTGGCAATTGCAGGAATGATGATTTTTGTATCCAGTCCATGGTACAAACGTTTTTTTGTTATGATCTTTTTGGGAATCGGGGCAGTTGTAGTTATTATTGGGTCCAGAGCTTACCGTTTAGAGCGGCTGGTAATATGGATGGATCCGGAACATCATCCCAAAGGACATCAGACCATGCAGGGACTTTACGCTATAGGCTCAGGAGGCCTGTTTGGCAAAGGCCTGGGAAAGTCCATGCAAAAGTTGGGGTTCTTACCGGAACCGCAAAATGACATGATATTTTCTATTATCTGTGAGGAACTGGGGCTTTTAGGAGCCTTAGGAGTCATTTTATTGTTCCTGCTCCTTTTGTACCAATTTATTCGGATAGGAATGGAAAGTATGGATTTGTTTGGCACATTGATTGCCGCAGGAGTTGCGGCCCATCTGGGCATCCAGATTTTTATCAATATTGCTGTTGTAACCAATACAATTCCAAATACGGGAATTCCTCTTCCTTTTATCAGTTATGGAGGGTCTTCCCTTTTCTTTCTTCTCGTGGAAATTGGATTTGTGCTATCAGTGGCACGTCACAACAAAGCAGGGTAAAAGATGGAAAAAAGATATTTTTTTTCTGCTTTTACATATACTAATAGAAAGAGTTGGGGAGTAATTCGTTGGATCAGTCCTATTATCTGATTCAGGGCAAAAGACGTCTTTCCGGTGAATTAATGGTACAGGGGTCAAAGAATACGGTACTTCCTGTTCTGGCTTCTACGTTGCTGGTCAAAGGAAAGACAACACTTTTTCATTGTCCTCGAATTCAGGATGTCTTTATGATGACGGCTGTGATGGAACAGCTGGGTTGTAAAATCAGCTGGAAAAATCACGATCTTACAGTGGATACATCCTTTCTGAAAGGAGGAAATCTCCCGCTGGAATATACAGGTAATCTGCGTGCCTCCGTTTTGTTTATGGGAGCTCTTCTCGGAAGGGAAGGATATGTTACCATGGGAAAACCGGGAGGCTGTAAAATTGGAAAGCGGCCCATTGATTTCCATTTGGAAGGCTTTTCTAAGTTAGGTGCTTGTGTGAAAGAAAGGGAAGGGATCTATGAATGTGAGGCCAAAGCTCTTTCCGGAGCAGAGATTTTACTCCCCTTTCCCAGTGTAGGGGCGACAGAAAATCTTTTGTTAGCCGCGGTATCAGCACAAGGTAGTACGGTTTTATCCGGGTGTGCAAGAGAACCGGAAGTCTGTGACCTGGCAGAACATCTTCTTTCTATGGGGGCACAGATTGAAGGAATCGGAACTGATAGGATGACGATTCGGGGAGGCAGGAAATTAGAGCCTGCAGATTATCAGGTTCCTTCTGATCGGATTGCCGCAGCAACCTATCTGCTGGGGGCTATGGTAACAAAAGGAGAAATCCGGCTTCTCCTTCGGGGAAATAATAAACGAATGGAAAGTATATTAAAAGTGTTGGAACAGATGGGTGCATTGATTGATCTTAAAGAACATTCCATTGAACTTAAGATGTCGGGGAAGATTCTTCCGATTTATCTGGCAACCGGGCCTCATCCAAAGCCGCCAACAGATATTCAATCTATGGTGCTGGCAGCGGCACTAACCGCTTCTGGACCTTCTTTCATTGAGGAAAATGTTTTTGAATCCCGCTACCAGGTGGTACAGGAGCTAAAAAAAATGGGAGGTAATGTGGTGATTTCCGGGAGAAAAGCCAGTGTATCTCCGGTTTTTACCCTTTACGGCAGTAAGGTAAATGCACCTGATCTGCGGGGCGGCGCAAGTTTAGTTGTGGCCGGACTTGGAGCAAAAGGCAACACAATCATTGGTTCCTTAGATGACCTTAAACGGGGATATGAAGATATTGGGAAAGATTTTCGCCAGTTAGGAGCCAGCATCACAGAAATAATCAGGTGATAAGGTGAAAAAGACAAAGAAACCAGGGGATAATGTAATCCCAATGAGAAAGAAAATAAAAAAACCAGTGACTAGAATGGAAATTGGCCTTCTGACAGGAGCAATCGTGATTTTTTTGATTCTGATGATCTATATTCTGACCCAGTGCCGGATTGAGACGATTGTGATAACGGGCAATGAAACCTATACCCAGGATGAAGTAGAAGCAGTGATTCGTGAAAAGTGTATTGACAATACCATTTTTTATACAGTGGCTGCTCGTTGGGCGAAAAATGATTATAAGCCTTTTATAGAAAAGTCTGAAGTGACTTTTGTGGGGAAAAACATCTTAAAAGTAGAGGTACATGAGAAGTTACGAGCCGGTGTGATCAAACAGATGTCCGAATATTTTTATTTTGATAAAGATGGAGTGATTCGGGAAGAGTCTACCGTAAGGCTTTCCGATGTTCCGCTTGTAACTGGACTGAAAATGGAAGACTGTGTCCTGGATGAAAAGATGACACCGAGAGAAGAAGGTGTTTTTCCAATTATTCTGAAGATTACTCAGCTGATTTTAAAATATGAAATTCCGGTGCAGGAAATTCAGTTTAATACCTTATCAGATATTCGTCTTAAAATTTCTGATATCCAGGTAAAACTGGGAAACAGCAGTGAACTGGATGCAAAGATTGCTGAGATTCCTTCGATTCTTTCTGCTTTATCCGGCAGAAAGGGTGTTTTAAACATGGAAAATTATACAGAAGAAAAAAAGATGATTACGTTTCAGGATAATAAAACGAAATCTTCGAAGAAAACAAAATAACTTATTGATTATTTGTGAAAAACCATTTATTATATAGATAAGTATATAAGCGCACAAGTGCGGGAAAGGTTAGGAGGAAAGTCAAGTTGTTAGAATTAATGTCTACTGAGGAAAGCACCCGCGCCAGAATTATGGTGATCGGGGTTGGCGGCGCAGGGAATAATGCCGTCAATAGAATGATAGATGAAGAAGTAGAAGGTGTCGAATTAATCGGAATCAATACAGACCAGCAGGCGTTAGGTTTATGTAAAGCACCTGTGAAAGTCCAGATTGGCGAGAAGCTGACGAAAGGCTTAGGTGCCGGAGCAAAACCGGAGATTGGAGCCGCTGCGGTAGAAGAGAACAGGGAAGAGATTTCAGAATTATTGAAGGATGCCAATATGGTATTTGTAACCTGTGGTATGGGAGGCGGAACCGGAACGGGAGCTACTCCGATTGTTGCACAGATTGCCAAAAGTATGGGAATTCTTACGGTTGGTGTTGTTACAAAACCATTTATGTTTGAAGGCCGCCCTCGTATGAAGAATGCCCTTGCCGGTATTGAGAATTTAAAAGAAAATGTGGATACCCTGATCGTAATTCCAAATGATAAACTTCTTCAGATTTGTGACAAGCGTACTTCTATCCCGGAAGCATTCAATAAAGCAGATGAAGTATTACAGCAGGGTGTTCAGGGCATTACAGACCTGATTTATAAACCGGGTCTTATTAACCTTGACTTTGCAGATATCCAGACCGTTATGAGAGATAAAGGAGTGGCTCACATCGGTATTGGTGTTGGTTCCGGTGATAATAAAGCAATCGATGCAATCAAGAAAGCGATGGAGAGCCCGCTTCTGGAAACGACTGTTTCCGGAGCTACCGATATTATCATCAACTTCTCCGGTGAAGTTGGTATTCAGGAAGTATACGAAGCAGTATCCTATCTGAATGAGGAAGCAGGAGAAGATGTGAATATTATCTTCGGTAATGTAGATGGCGATGTGGCAGAAGATCAGGTTAGCATTACTATTATTGCAACTGGTCTGGAAGGCGAGCCTTCCGTTGTAAAACCTGCAGCTTCAAAGACAGTTGTAAAACAGGAAGAAGAGGAAGAAACGGCTCCTAAGAAAACAGTAAAAGCAGCTGCATTAGAAGAAGAGGAAGAGCCATATACTCCGGCACCAAGACGTATGAAACCGGATAGAGAGATTGTAATTCCTGAATTTTTACAGACAAGCAGAAGAGATCGATAAGACGTTATTTTCTTTCAACCTTTTGCAAAATAGAACAAAAATAGAAAAAGACCGTACCAGATAGACCTGGAAACGGTCTTTTTTTGTGCCTTAAAGGGGGATTTTTTGGGCTTTTCCCTTTGTTTTCTGACAAAAAAACAACCGAGCCATTGCGTATAATGGGAACACGAAATAGCTAAGAAAGGCTATTTTCAAAATATGATGCTGATAAACAGGGAAACGTTGGAGACAGCATGGAATATAACATCTATATGGATGTATTTTTTTTCGTAAACTTCACAATGAATTATGTACTTCTTTTTTGCTGTAAAAGATGGGTAAGGGGAATCAGCTCCTGGAAGACATATAGCTTAGGAGCCGCATTTGGAGCTTTGATTGCATCTCTTTCTCTTCTTTTCATTCCCGATCAGATATTCTTTGGAGATGGAGAGGGAATAGGAAACATAAAAGAAAACGGAAAAATAGTTTTTTTTCTGGTTTTACTCAGATTTCTGACAGCAATCTGGATGGGAAGGATTGCTTATGGCAAAGGAAAAGGCAAAGAACTGGTCAAAAGAGGCGGTCTTCTTTGTTTGTGTGCATTTGCATTAAGCGGATCCATATCCTGGATTATGGAAAATATCAGTCATGGATTACAGATATTTAACCTGGAAGGAAAAACGGGATTTTATCTTCTCTTTTCAGGGAGTCTGGGAATTCTTTCCCTTTTTCGACTGGCTCAGAAAGAAGAGGGAAAGAGAAGCTGTTATTTACCCATAATACTTACTTTTAAAGGGAAATCAAAGCAACTGATGGGGCTCTATGATACAGGAAATGATCTGACAGAGCCTGTTTTTGGAAAGCCGGTACATATTGCAGAATATGAAGCTGTGAAAGAACTTATGCCCGAAGCTTATCGGGAAATAGCAGAAAATTATTTTGAAACCAACACCCTGGAACTAACAAAAGTAACGAAGCTACAAATGTATGAATTCACATTTCTTTCCTACCACTCTATTGGAAAAGAAAAGGGGCAGCTTCTTGGCATCAGAATGGACTCGGCAGTCTTTATCACAAAAGCCGGGGAGAAGACCGAAGAAAAGGCAGTGATTGCACTGACAGAGGAGACTCTGTCCAGGCGAGGTCATTACCAGATTATTATCAACAGGAGGTTGGAAGTATGATATTGAACGTAACAGCGGGGGACAGAATTCGTTTCAAAGTGGTTCATCGTGTAAGAGACAGCTTTTGGCAGAACAAAAGAGACATCCATTATATTGGGGGGACAGAAATTTTGCCGCCCCCTTTAAAACCGGAGGAAGAGGCTCAGATGCTACATCTTCTTGGAGGAGAAAAGGAACAACAGGCAAAGGCAGTTTTGATTGAACGGAATCTGCGCCTGGTCGTATACATAGCAAAAAAATTTGATAATACAGGAGTAGGGGTAGAAGATCTGATTTCCATCGGAACCATTGGACTTATCAAGGCAATCAATACATTTAACCCAGGAAAAAAGATCAAACTTGCCACTTATGCATCCCGGTGTATTGAAAATGAAATACTCATGTATCTGAGAAGAAACAGTAAGACACGAATGGAAGTGTCCATTGACGAACCGTTAAATGTTGACTGGGATGGAAATGAGCTTTTGCTTTCTGATATTTTAGGAACGGATGAAGATGTGATTTATCGTGATCTGGAAGATGAGGTAGACAGACAGCTTTTAAATAAAGCTATGGAAATTCTGACAGAGAGAGAAAAATTGATCATTGAGCTTCGATTTGGAATTGGCAGCGAAGACGGGGAAGAAAAGACTCAGAAAGAAGTAGCAGATATGCTGGGAATCTCTCAGTCCTATATTTCCAGGCTGGAAAAGAAGATTATGAAGCGGCTTAAGCGGGAAATGTTAAAGATGAGTTAGTATAGATTTTCAGGGGAAAATGTGATAAGATAGAGCATCGGAACATGCAAAGGAGAAGGAAACGTATGGCTGCAAAAGAAAAAAAGAAAGTCATTTTATTTGATCTGGACGGAACCTTAACAGATCCAATGATTGGGATTACAAAATCAGTTCAGTATGCCCTGAAGAAATACGGAATTATTGAGGAGGACTTATGGAACCTGACGAAATTTATAGGTCCTCCTTTAAAAGAATCTTTTATGGAGTTCTATGGTTTTTCCGAAGAAGAAGGGCAAAAAGCAGTGGAATATTACAGAGAGTACTATGCCCCTGTTGGAATCTATGAAAATCAGGTCTATGAAGGTCTGGAGAAAATGCTTGCTGCTCTGAAAGAAAAGGGCCTTTCTCTTTGTGTTGCAACTTCCAAACCGGAACGGTTTGCAAAGATGATTCTGGATCATTTTCATTTAGATTCTTATTTTGATCTGATTGGAGGCGCCTTGATGGATGGAAGAACGGACAAGGCAGAAGTGATTTCCTATGTACTGGCTCAGTTAGATACAAAAAAAGAAAAAGTTGTCATGGTAGGAGACCGGGAACATGATGTTCTGGGTGCCAGAAAGAATGGCCTTGATTCCATCGGTGTTTTATTTGGATATGGGAATGAAGAGGAGTTAAAAGAAGCCGGAGCGGATTGGATTGCCAAAGATATGACAGAACTTGGAAACCTCTTGCTTACCCTGGCAGAATAGTGCAGAGGAGAGAATACTCAGCATATATGCTGTAGATTCTCTCCTCTTTTTGCATGCAAAAATACTTAGAAATACTGAAAAATCGAGAGATACAGCAAGAAGAGACATTGTAAAACTTACTGAAGCAGGGATGGTTGATCGAACCCATGGTGGGATTATTTTACCCCAATTGACCGGTCGAATTGAACAATATAAGGATAGAATCTGTATACAGGAAGAGGCAAAAAGGAGGATAGCAAAGAGGGTAAGGGAATGTCTGAAGGATAAAGACATGTGTTTTCTGGATACTTCTACTACATTACGATTGCTGTGTGAATCTTATAAAGAGGATTTGAAAGGAAAAACCATATTTACTCACTCGATGGATAATGTTCTGATTTTGTCAGAAGAAAAAGACATTGATTTACATGCGATTGGTGGAAAAGTGAATGGTAAGAATCGTTTTTTTTACGGCGGTGATGCATTAAGACAAATCCAACAAGTACATTTTGAGGCAGTTGTTTTAGGAGCAGCGGCATGTATGGAGGACGGGCTGTATTATGAGGATCAGGAAGATGCCCAGATAAAACGGGTTGTATCCGAAAAAGCAGACCTTGTTATTGTTGCGGCAGATGTAACGAAGTTCTCAAAAAGAAGCAGATATAAGGGGATTGGCTGGGGAGAAGTGGATTTGTTTATTACAGAGACGAATCCTGGGAAAAAGTGGGAACAACGTTTTTCAGAGATAGGAGTTTCCCTGATTTATGCCGGGAAGTAAGAATAAAGAAAAATAGATGACAGAATGAATAACAGAAAGAAAGACATGAGGAATAATATGGAAGAATATAGATTAATTTTTTCGGATATTGATGGAACATTATTAAACAGCAAACACGAGGTGCCGGAGCAGACTGCTCAGCTGCTTCGAAAGATTTATCAGGAAGAGGATAAAATCTTTATCCTTGTTTCTGCAAGAATGCCTGAGGGGATGAGAGGAATACGGGATAAGATTGGTGTGCCGGCACCTATGATTTGTTATAGTGGTGCCTATATTCTGGATGAAAAGGAGAACTGTCTGTTCAGTCAGACTATGGAGAAAAATAAGGTGGAGCAAATTATGGAACTGGCTTCAGACAGGCTGTCATTTAATCTATACAGTCATGATCAGTGGTTTGCAAAAGATCCTTGTGATTCCTGGGTTTTACAGGAATCGGAGATTACAGGCATTGTACCGATGAAACTTCAAAGGGATAGTGCATGCCTTTCCCAAACACATAAAATCCTTTGTATGGGATCTCCGGATGTGATCAAACAGATGGAAAAAGAAATTCGGGATAAGGTGGCTGTTTCTGTGTATCGTTCCAAACCCACGTATCTTGAGATTATGTCCGAGCAGGTTTCAAAAGCAAACGCAGTTCATATGGTAGGACAATATTTTCATATTCCAAGAGAAAAAATGATAGCTTTTGGGGATGGATATAATGACCTAGAAATGTTACAATATGTTCATACTGGAATTGCAATGGAAAATGCAGTTTCCGAGATAAAAAAAGCCGCTGATTTTGTTACATTGACAAATGACGAAGAAGGAGTACGTGTTTACCTGGAAAGAAGAGGATAAGGTGAAAGAGGATAAAGACAAGGGAAGATTTTTAAATACAGTGCTGATTCTCTGTCTGTTTGGGCTGGTTTTGTTCTTATATATGGATATTTTTCTTACGTATGAAAGGCTGGAAGGAAGCTTCATGAAGACAAAAGTGTTTGGTGCTACATATATGACTATGAATAATCAATTTTATTCCGTCTTGAACGACGAGATTCGAACTGTTGTCGAAGACAATGGAGACCGGCTTATTACCCTTGATCCGGCGCTGGATCAGAAAAAACAAAATGAAGAGATCGAACAGCTTATAGAGAGGAATGTGGATGCTATTTTTTTAAATCCTGTTGATTGGATGAGCGTGGAACCGGCTTTACAAAGTGCAAAAAAAGCAGGAATTCCGGTTATTGTTGTAGATACCCCTGTGTATGATAACAAATTGGTGGCTTGTACGATTGTGTCGGATAACTATAATGCTGGTGTCCAATGTGCCGTTCACATGATGAATTTAAAAAGCAAGGCAGATATCGTTTTAATTATTCATCCTAACGCGAAATCCGCACAGGAGAGAATACAGGGTTTTTTGGATAGCATAGAAGGAAAACCGGAGTATCGAGTGGTTGCGAAAGAAGATGGAAAAGGTCAGATAGAACGTACTTTCCCTAAAATGCAGAAACTATTAGAAGAAGGGATCAACTTTGATGTGATTTTAATGGAAACCTGGTTATAAAATGTTTCATACATGAAAAACAATAATAAAAGAAAGGTTCCGGCAAAAAAACGGAACCTTTCTTTATATGTGGCGGAAAATAAAAGCGATAGACGGGGCTCGAACCCGCGGTCTCGACCTTGGCAAGGTCGCGCGTTACCAACTACGCCACTATCGCATCTCTGTCATTTGACAAGGTATATATTACCATGTTAAAATAAATCTGTCAAGGAACAATTATCATTTTTTTGCACATAATAGTAGGAGTTGGGTTATGATTCGTTTTGGTATTATTGGAACAAATTTTGTAACAGAATGGCTGCTTAGCATCACAACAGGAATCCGGGATTTTCAGCTTACAGCAGTTTATTCCAGAGATAAGAAGAGAGCAGAGGCATTTGGAACCCCTTACGGGGCAACCCATTTTTTTGATGATTTAGAAGAGTTTGCAAACAGTGACACATTTGATGCTGTTTATATTGCAAGTCCGAACTGCTGTCATTATGAACAGACAATGCTGATGTTGCAACACAAGAAGCATGTACTTTGTGAAAAGCCCCTTGCATCCAATGTGAAGGAAGCTTCCAGAATGTTTGACTGTGCAAGAGAGAACAATGTAGTACTGTTAGAAGCAATGCGTTCTGTTTTTGCTCCGGAATTTATGAAGATCCGCAGTTATATGAAGAAGCTGGGAACTATCCGAAGAGTAAGTTTTTGTTATAATCAGTATTCCAGACGATATAATAATTATAAAAAGGGAATTATTGAGAACGCCTTTCGCCCGGAACTGTCTAATGGTGCGTTGATGGATTTAGGTTGTTACTGCATCTATCCAATGGTATTTTTATTTGGGCTTCCAAGTGATGTACAAGGGGTCAGCACGTTTTTGGACAATGGGGTAGACGCAGCAGGAACTGTTCTGCTCCAATATGATCATATGATCGGAGAGGTCCATTATTCAAAGGTAAATTATTCCGCACTTCCAAGTGAGATTCAGGGAGAGGAAGCTTCCATGTTGATCACAGAGATTGCTTCTACGAAAGACATTACCGTCCGGTACAACAATGGATTCAAGGAAGTAGTCCATTTTGACCAGCAGGATAATAACATGGAATATGAAGTTCGGGCATTCATTGCTATGGTGAAGGGAGAAAAATCTCCGTATGTTTATGAAAAAGCATCGATGAATGCTGCTACTGTTATGGAAGAAGCAAGGAAAAAGATGAGGATTCATTTTCCGGCAGATGACAGGGAGTAATTGCCCATGATTCCGTTCCGGTAATAGAAAGAATTACGAAAGAACCAGCACAATCTGTCCTTCGGACAGATTGTAGCAAATATAAAAAGGGCGAATCTGCAGCATATCATATGTTGCAGATTCGCCCCTTTTATACGTTTGAGAAAAACTCATACTGAGTTTTTCCTTTGCTGGTTCTATCTAGTCCACGAGAGCTGCTTTTCAAACAATACTTCCGTCCGGCATTCTTTCAGACACTGTTTTGGAAATTCCACCAAAATTGCCAAATGCCAAATGAAGAAATTACCTTGTACAGGTTTTCAGTTCTCGTGACATTTGCGAGACTTTCGTTATGACGAGCCATCTGGCAGCGACAGCGGGCGACTGTTTGAGTCTCGAAGAGGCGAGTTGGAGCAGGAGCTGGAGCGAAAAGGCGAAGGCGAGGAGTAGAAAACGAAGCGGGGCAAAAGAACTGCATTCTGATAATTCTTGCATTTTTATTATTTCCCTGTTATAATGCTAAATGTATTTGATAATCAATATCAATAAGAGGAGAATGAAACATGAGATTAAAAGACGGAAAAGATGGAGCCGATTATGAAGTCGTTACAATGACGCTTCCCCTGGATACAGAACGGCGGCTGGAAGTTCTCGGCTTAACCGAAGGCAGCCATGTGTTGATTATGAATAATAAAAAGCGAGGGGCGATTATTGTAAAGATTCGGGGAAGCCGATTTGCTCTGGGACAGAAAATCGCAGAAAATATCACTGTGAAAGAGGTATAGAGATGGAAGAAATGACAATTGGTTTTATTGGAAATCCGAACTGTGGTAAGACAACCTTGTTTAATGACTATACAGGAGCCAATTTGAAAGTGGCAAACTGGCCAGGTGTTACTGTAGAGAAAAAAGAAGGAGCCATGAAATATCATGACCATATCTATAAGCTGGTAGACCTTCCTGGTACATACAGTCTTACTTCTTACACGATGGAAGAGACGGTATCCCGTCAATATATACTTAGCAATGAAGTAGATGTAATCGTAGATGTGGCAGATGCCTCTGCCCTGGAGAGAAATCTTTATTTGACGTTACAGTTGATTGAGCTTGGAAAGCCGGTGATTCTGGCACTTAATATGATGGATATTGTAGAGGAACGGGGAATGGAGATTGACCTTCACCGATTACCGGAGATGCTTGGAATCCCTGTTGTTCCGGTTTCGGCCAGAAAGAAGACAGGCCTGGAGATTTTGATTCATACTGCTGCTCATCATAAGAATAAAATGGTGGGAGAAAAGATTATTCATCATCATGACAATCAGATTCATCATCACAAGCATAATCATCATAAACAGTATGCTATGGTGTACAGTGATGAGATTGAGGATAAGATCGATACTGTAATGGAGATTCTGGAAAAGAATTATCCGGATATGAGTAATTATCGCTGGCATGCAATCAAGGTGTTGGAAAAGGACAAAGAAATTCTGGAAAAATATCCGGCTGACTACAAAGATATTCTGAGCCAGGACTATGAAAAAAGAATTATCAATGAAAAATTTTCTTTTATTGAAGAAATCATCGGAGAATGCCTGGTAAATAAAAGCGCAAAGGAAGAACGGACCGATAAGATCGATGCCCTGTTGACACATCCGATTCTTGGACTTCCCTGCTTTTTGCTGATTATGGCGGCAGTATTCTTTTTTACCTTTACGATAGGAGATTGGTTAAAAGGATATTTTGAAGTCTTTCTGGGCTGGTTTAGTGAAAGTGTCAGGACTTTGCTTACAGGGCTTCATGTAGGAGCTCCTGTCATTTCTCTTGTGGTAGACGGCATTATTTCCGGGGTAGGCGGAATTCTTACCTTCCTTCCCAATATTTTTATCTTGTTCCTTGCCCTTGCTCTGTTGGAAGACAGTGGATATATGGCAAGGGTTGCCTATGTGATGGACAGTATTATGGGAAGAATCGGATTGTCCGGCAGGGCCTTTATCCCGATGCTTCTCGGATTTGGATGTACGGTACCGGCAATTATGGCAACGAGAACGTTAGAACATAGACGGGATAAGTTTAAGACCATGATTATTACACCGTTTATGTCCTGCAGCGCCAGACTGCCGATTTATGTATTGTTCTGCGACATGTTTTTTGAAAAACATGCCATGCTGGCCGCTTACTCTATGTATCTGATTGGAGTTTTGATGGCAATTTTTGTGGCCTTTATTATGAAATTATTAGATAAAAAAGAAGATGACCGGATGCTGCTGATTGAGCTTCCGGAATATAAATCCCCAAATGCTCATTCGATTTCGATCTATGTCTGGGAAAAGGTAAAGGATTATCTGACAAAAGCAGGGACAACCATTTTTATTGCTTCTATCATCATGTGGTTTGTGCTGAATTTTGGACCGGGTGGATATACCACAGAGATGACGGAAAGTTTTGGAGCAATGGCAGGAAGAGTTCTGGTTCCGATTTTTAAACCAACCGGACTTGGATACTGGCAGATCATTCTGGCCCTGATTTCCGGTATTGCAGCGAAGGAAGTGGTTGTTTCCAGTACAGCTGTTTTGTTTGGAATTGGAAATGTAGCATCCAAAGCAGGTATGGCAACCTTATCCGGGCTTTTGGCCTCTATCGGTTTTGGAGCCTTAAATGCCTACGCATTGATGGTTTTTTGTCTCCTCTATATTCCTTGTGCGGCAACGATTGCAACAATTCGAAGAGAGTCAGGAAGCAGGAAGTTTACTGCGGGAGTGATTGTTTTTCAGCTTTTGATTGCCTGGATCATGGCAACTTTGGTATTTCAGATTGGAAGTTTGATACTTGGATAGGAGGCAGATATGGCAGCAACGATTCTTATTTTGGTTCTCATTGCTATTTACAGCATATATGTTATAATGAACAAGAAAAAACAGATCAAAGAAGGAAAGTTCTGCAGCTGTGGCTGCCAGGACTGCCCTTCTAAAATAAAATGCAGTAAAAGGGATGAGTAGAAAGAGACAAACTTCTACACAGGATTTTTCCAGAGGAAGTGTACTTTCGAATATTATTAAACTGGCTGTGCCAATGACTTTGGCACAGCTTATTAATGTACTTTATAACATTGTGGACCGAATCTATATCGGAAGAATTCCGGAACATGCGACTTTGTCGCTGACCGGGCTTGGAGTCTGTTTCCCAATCCTTACCATTGTCATTGCGTTTGCCAATCTGGTAGGAATGGGAGGGGCTCCTCTTTTTTCGATTGAACGGGGAAAAGGAAATGAAAAAGAAGCGGAGTTGATTCTTGGTAATTCTTTTGTCATGCTCCTGGCTTTGGGGATTATTCTTACCATATCAGGCCTGATTTTTAAAACGCCTTTATTATGGCTTCTTGGTGCCAGCAAAGACACCATGCCTTATGCGGATTCTTATATTACCATTTATCTTCTGGGAAGCGTATTTGTGATGTTAAGCCTGGGTCTGAATAGCTTTATCAATGCTCAGGGATTTGGAAAAACCGGAATGGCCACAGTGGCGATTGGCGCAGTTTTGAATGTTATTTTAGATCCTGTTTTTATTTTTGTGCTTCACATGGATGTACAGGGAGCTGCTTTGGCTACGGTGATTTCTCAGTTTAGTGCAGCTTTATGGACCCTCCGTTTTCTAACCGGAAAAAAAACGATCATTCGTCTGAAAAAATCGGCGATGAAGTGTAGTGGTAAGAGAATGAAACATATTGCGGCTCTTGGG
>JALEPU010000139.1 GCA_022766905.1 Lachnospiraceae bacterium | reverse complement strand
CCGGGCTTCGCAGGGCAGGATGCCGGATAACGTCCGGTGGAGGCGACTCCAAGGATAGTGCAACAGAAATATACCGCCAGATTTTTCTGGTAAGGGTGGAAGGGTAAGGTAAGAGCTTACCGGTTTTCTGGTAACAGGAAGCGTCATATGTAAACCCCATCCGAAGCAAGACCGTTTCGGGAACCATAATCCGGCCCGGATTGTTCCCAGGTAGGTCGCTAAAGCCTGTTGGCAACAGCAGGAAGAGATAGATGATCATTCACGACATAACCCGGCTTATCGTCCGGCTCGTTTTTTTGTCTTTTTGATTATGAAATGGTTTGTCCCCATACAAGGAGGATTATTTTGAGTTACGCAGATACTTTATTTATTCAAATGTGCAAAGATATTCTGGAACATGGTACGGATACAAGAGGGGAAAAAGTTCGTCCAACCTGGCCGGATGGACAGAAGGCTTACACCATCAAAAAGTTTGGTGTTGTCAATCGCTATGATTTGTCCAAAGAATTTCCTGCGATTACCCTTCGAAAAACTTACATTAAATCTGCCATTGATGAGATTTTATGGATCTGGCAGAAAAAATCCAACAATGTCCATGATTTAAACAGTCATATCTGGGATGAATGGGCCGATGAAGATGGCTCGATTGGAAAAGCCTATGGCTATCAGCTTGGAGTCAAACACCAATATAAAGAAGGAATGATGGATCAGGTTGACCGGGTTCTTTACGATTTAAAAGAAAATCCATACAGCAGAAGAATCATGACCAATTTATATGTCCACGAGGATCTTCATGAAATGAATTTATATCCCTGTGCATACAGTATGACCTTTAATGTGACTGATGGAAGACTGAATGCTGTTTTAAATCAGAGATCTCAGGATGTTCTGGCAGCCAATAACTGGAATGTGGTCCAGTATGCGGCTCTGGTCTATATGTTTGCCCAGGTAAGTAATCTTTTACCGGGAGAACTGGTTCATGTCATTGCAGATGCCCATATTTATGACAGACATGTTCCGATTATCAGAGAGCTGATTTCTCGTCCTACCTATCCGGCACCGACGGTGAAGTTAAATCCTGATGTGAAGAATTTTTATGATTTTACTGTTGATGATTTTATAATTGAAAATTATGTAACTGGTCCTCAGGTTACAGATATTCCAATAGCTATATAATCTCATCAAAGAGAGAAGCGGATGGGAACAATCCGTTTTGACGAATTAGAAAGGAAGTTACGTATGATTGCTGTATTATCCGCAGACCAGAACTGGGGAATTGGCCTGAAAGGGGAGCTTTTAGTCCGGATTCCCAACGATATGAAAAATTTCAGAAAGATTACAACAGGAAATGTAATCGTGATGGGAAGAAAAACACTGGAAAGCTTTCCCAACGGGGCGGCTCTCCCGAATCGGGTTAATATTGTAATGAGCAAAAATCCGGATTATCAGGAAAAAGATGTCATTGTGGTTCACTCAGAAGAAGAACTGTTTGAAGAACTAAAGAAGTATCCGGATAAGCAGGTTTATGTCATTGGAGGCGAAAGCATTTACCGCCAGTTATTACCTTACTGCGATCAGGCTTATGTGACTAAAATAGATTATGCTTATCAGGCAGATCGTTATTTTCCAAATCTGGACGAGATGGACGAATGGGAGCTGACGCAAGAGGGAGAAGAACAGACCTATTTTGACATAGAGTATTATTTTCACGTGTATACCAGAAAATAAAAAGGTGCTTTTTAATTTATCTTTATCCGCCTTTGGGGAAACCTAAAAGGCGGAAGGTAAGTTAGAAAAGCACCTTTTTTTCTATCTGCTCATATGGTATAAGAGAAACATCGAAGAAGAGGGTGCCTATGTTAAACTATATGGAGACACCAGATAAAGGGAAAATGAGGATTAACGTTGTACAGCGAGGAAGTCGGATTCCGGTAGAAAATGCAAAGGTCAGCATTTCTTATTCAGGGGATCCGACTCAGGTCATCGAAGAAATACAGATAGATGCCAATGGACAGTCGGAAGACTTAAGTCTTGCTGCTCCGCCTTTGGAGTATAGTATGGAACCGGGACAAAACCAGCCCTATTCTGAATATAATCTGAAAATCACAGCCGATGGATTTGAACCGGTTACGGTATCCGGATCGGAAGTGCTTCCCGATGTGACTGCTTATCAAAGAGTAGAAATGGATTCTATTATCAATCTGAATCAGAATCTGGATACGGTTGTCATTGGACCTCATACCTTGTATGGAGATTATCCTCCTAAAATTGCAGAAGCAGAAATCAAACCAATCACAGGAACCGGAGAAATTGTATTAAGCAGAGTTGTAGTACCGGAATATATCATTATCCACGATGGACCGGTGACAGACAATTCTGCGGCAGATTACTATGAACGATATCGGGATTATATAAAAAATGTTGCCGCCTGTGAAATCTATGCAACCTGGCCAAGAGAAGCTTTAGAAGCCAATATTCTTGCAATCATGTCCTTTACGATGAACCGGGTCTATACGGAGTGGTACCGAAATAAAGGCTATGATTTTACCATTACTTCCTCTACTGCTTTTGATCATAAATGGATTCGTGGAAAGAATACTTATGATACCATTGATACAATTGTAGATGAAATTTTTACCAACTATTTATCTCGGCCTAATGTAAATCAGCCTATACTAACCCAGTACTGTGATGGAAAAAGGGTAAGCTGTCCGGAGTGGATGACCCAATTGCAGGTGCGTATAAACATGGTTGGAAGGCACTGCAGCGAAGTGGAAATATGTTGCAAAAGACAACCGCCTCAGGCGGCGAATCCTGCAAAGCAAGATTCTTTCTTGTGGGATTCAGCCATGTTCATGAATAATAGTAGTATACTTCAATCGTTCCTTCAGCTTTTTGATATACAATCTTTTCAACAATAGACCGTATGACAGCAGTCTTGATGTCATAGGAGACAGAGTCATCTTCCAGGAGCGGAATGATGTCTGAGATTTTTTGCAGGATGACTGGAACCGGCTCGGAATCTGAAGGCGGAACAAGGTGATCGAATAGCTTCTGGATTTCCTGTCGTTCATTTATAAGAATCTCTTTCTGCTTTTTGTATTCTTCTAAAGTGTCAATATTGTTTCGGTATGCTTCTTTGATACGTTCTTCTTTCTTGTCAATCTGTTTCAGTTGTTTTTCTAACAATTCATGCTCCTTGGAATCCGGACGGGTATTTTTCATTGTATAAACCATCTGACTTGGTTCTAAAGATTCCCGAAGAGACGCTAAAAGAACCTGAGTGAGCTTTCTTTCTGACAAGCCATGAGAAACAGTACACTTTCCCTTCAGGTATCCATAGCATTGAAAATAGGTGTGTCCATTTTGATGTGAACCGGATAAGGAACAGCCGCAAGCAGAGCATTTGACAAGACCGGATAACCAGTGCTTCCTGACAGCTGCCGGCTTTTGATTTTTTGTTCGACAGGTTTTCCTTCGTTTTTCCTCAGCTTTTTCAAATATTTCTTTGGAAATGATAGGTTCGTGCTGCCCGTTCCGAATGATCCATTCCGATTCTTCTTTGATGGTTTTTCCTTTGCTGTCAGAGTAATTCCAGCGGACCAGGCCTGAATAGGTTGGATTCTGTAGAATATATTTGATGCTTCGGCTTTCAAATGGTTTCTTACGTCTGGTAAGATATCCAAGTTTATTTAAGTATCTTGCTATCTCAAAATCAGACATAGTAGTTGTTGTATATTTGTCGAAAATAATTCGAACGATTGCAGCTTCTTTTGGAACAACGACCGGAACTTCTCCTTTATGTTCCATTCGATAACCAAGAGGGGGAGAAGACTGATAACCGCCGCGAAGTGCCTTTTCTGTCATTCCTCTTGTTACATCTTCAGCCAGACGGATGGAGTAAAATTCATCCATCCATTCAATGATCCTTTCAATTAGTCCACCATAAATATCATTGCTTACATTTTCTGTAATACTAATGACTTCCACGCCACACTTGTTCCGGAGCATGGATTTGTAGACGATGGACTCTTCCTGATTCCTGGCAAATCTGGAAAATTTCCAGACTAAAATAGCTTCAAACTTTTTTGCTTTTGCGAGTTCAATCATTTTCAGAAAGGCGGGACGTTTTTGGGCTGATCGGCCGGAAATGCCGGAATCTACAAAAATATATTCATTGGTCAGAATCATATCATTCTTTTTGGCAAAGTCGATTAATAGTCTTTTTTGAGCATCCGGAGAGAGCTCTTCCTGCATGTGGGTGGAGACTCTTATGTAAGCTGCAGCCATTTTCATAGGATCACCTCATTTATCTGTATGAAAAAAGAGCAAAAAAAAGAATCCTGTTTTCCTGGATTTTTCGTTTTCGTCAGGTTGCTTCAGGCAAAAGGAGAGGATGTAAGAATATTGTACTTGCACCTGCTCATAGGTTGAAGCAGGAGGTGATTCTTTTGAAATTGGAATATAAAAATATTTACAAAATCAATGGAAAGGAGCAAAAAGAAGAAGAGCTTTCTACTGAGCAGCTCAAACAGATCGGAGCAGAGCTGACTCGCCGAGCTATGGAGGCGATAGGAGCGGTACCGATTACTTAGATTAAGGTGTCAAAAGGTGATTACGGATTGTTTCGCTGCCGGCAGTTTCTACTATCCTGAAATTTACATAAAAAAGGGGTTGTTGCAAAGTAAAGATATCACTTGGCTTTGCAACAACTCCCTTTCAAAATACGATATCCGGTTCATTCGAATGTTACCAAAGGGAAAAAAACAGTATTACCATTTTCCTCTGAATAAACTGGAAGATCCGGAATATTGATTTTACTTCATAAGCAAAGGTAAAAAAGTATGCTCGAACTGTAAAATCATATCAATGACATCATCGATGGTCTCAAAACGTTCTCTTCCCAAAAGCATCTGATGAGCCATGAGAACAGCCATGGTCATTGCCATTCGCCTGGATTCTTCGTCTTCAATGACATCATACTCAGGAAGCCCAAGACGGTCCGTGGTCCGGCACCAGTTCGTAATTGCTGTATATCCGGCCGCATCCTGAAGCATTTCTTTTAAAATAATCTTCAAAAAACCATCCTGATTCTGATATTCTTTTTTTGCATCTTTTTTCCAACATTCTGTAAAAATGGTGTTATAGCTGTCAAACAACATCTTAATTGTGGAAAGAAGATAGGCCTTACATTGCTTTCTTTCCTGTTCCGATGGATAGTCTTTGAAACAGGCAGCGCAATAGGCAGCCAGAATACTTCCTGCAAAGTATCCAAGATCATAACCGAAAGGTCCCATAAAAGAAAATTCAAAATCCAGCATTTTGATTCCAGCATCGGATAAAAATACATTCGAGGTATGGAAATCACTGTGGATAAGACAGTCAGAATGAGTCATAAACTTTCTTCGAAGCGTTAGCCGGTTTGTCTGACAGGATGGATCATCGCTGATTTTTCGAAATCTTTCCCAGTCATGGTATAGCTCTTCACTATGATCGGTTCCGAAACGGTCCAGAAAGATACCATCTTCCATGACCTGACGAAGCTCGGTATTTTCAAATCTGCTTTGCATTTTTCGGAATTCTCCCCGGGGAAGGTAATATTCTGAAGTATAAAAAGAAGACCTTGCTAGAAAACAACCTACCTCTGATCCCAGGTTCGGAATCTGATTTTCTTTAATTAACTGAAAACGAATGGCTCTCAGATTGTCGATGAATTCCATCATAAATACGTGGTTTTCTAAATCCTGAAAAATAATATGGGGTACGTATTCAGGAACAATATCCTGAAGAATACTTAAGGTGTCACACTCGCATTCATTTCGATAAGAAGCAATTGAAATTTGAGAGTGAAGGGATTGTTCCAATCCCTGTTTTAGGACATAACTTCCTTTCGGTGTTCTGATTTTGAACACGTAATTGACATGTCCATCCCCTTCGCCTTCATCTGCATTTGGATCTTCCCCCATAATACTGACGGTAACCGGAACGGTATCGTCAAACTCCGGCATATGCTGTTTGATATAGGGAATGATGTTTTCCTTTGTAATCTGATACATCCTTTTGTGACCTCCTCCTATTATATAACCTTTTACTTTCAATCACCCAATTTGAATCGTTTTTCAATCACCTAATTTGAATTGTTTGCTGCAGTTTTTTTAAAAAAGTGCAGAATTTTTTGATATATTTAATATATTTTTCTGAACTCCCATCGGTGTACATGACTCCCGGAACATATTCCAGGAAATACCGGTCTTCCTCGATTACCATAGCGGTCAGTTTCCTTCCATATACACAGCCCGTATCCAGGCAAAGAGCACCTTTTTCCGGAAGTTTCTTCCATTCATGATAAGGAAGTAAGATTCCGGGAGACTGGCTTCCATCGTAGTATGTGGGAGCCTCCAAAGGAGTATGACCGATGATGGTAAGCTTTCCACTGTAGCAATTCTTTTTGGACCAGGAATGATCTTTTACCAGAAGATCCAGGGAATTTTTTTCAAAATCCTCCTCCTGAATTGCTGCATGGACACATTGGAAATTGTCCTCAATATGATAAATTGGCATATGCTCCAGAATCCATGGAATGTAATCCTCCATATGCTCCTTATGTTTGGTAAAAGATCGGATGGTTGCGGTTTTTCCTACCGCTCTCCAGATCAGACGCCGTTCCAGCTCTTTTGACTGTTCTACGATCATTTGCTCGTGATTTCCCCGAATCATAAAAAAATGATCCTTATTTTCTTCTTTCCATTTGATTGCCCATTGAAGCATCTCATAGGAAGAAGGTCCCCGATCCATGAGATCTCCAAGAAGAATCAGTTTATCTTTGTTCTTTTTATAATGGACTTTTCTCAATAATGTGATAAATTGGCGGTAACATCCATGAATGTCACCTACGATAATCGTCCGCATCTTTTTTCCTTCTTCTTTCATTTTTCTTTTTATTTTAACATATTGTTCAGAAAAAATCCAGAAAATGGAGAGGGAACTCTTTCATAGTAATAGGAAGAAATCAGTACGCATATGCAGATGAGATGACCCAGTGGGGAAGCAAAAATCTGGCAGACCAAGGATATTCTGCGATTGAGATTTTGCGGCATTTCTATGGGGATTCCATCTATATTAATGTGGCAGATGAGATTTCCGGCATTCCTTCTTCCTGGCCGGGAGCAGATCTTACCATTGGCTCTGCCGGAAGCAAAGTCAGACAAATGCAGGCTCAGCTCAATCGGATTTCTCAGGCATATCCTGCCATACCGGCTGTTTCTGCAGATGGTATTTATGGTCAGCAGACAGCAGATGCGGTTAAAAAATTCCAAAGTATTTTTGGATTGCCACAGACAGGTGTAGTCGATTATCCGACCTGGTATAAAATTTCAGAAATATATGTAGGGGTTTCCAGAATTGCGGAATTAATGTAAAAATTTAGTGATATAGAATTTGTTCTTAATACCCGAGAGAAAAGGGTTGTCCCTAAATGTGGTCATCTGGACAGCCCTTTCGATTTTAAGACCTATTACAGACCATAATCCGGAGGAAGAAAAGTTCATAAAATTTTAAAACAATTATTTCTGATTTTATGATAGACTAATGATAAATGCAAAAGCAAAAGAAAGGAGCGGAATGAATTCCGAATAGTGATATGAAGAAAAGGATCATAGCAATAACAATGATGTTGGTTATGCTGCTTACAGGATGCAGCACAGGAAACACAAAAACAATTGATACAAAGAACGCAGTTTTTACCATTGAAAAGGATGGAAAGACTGTTGGGGCGGTTTCCAAATCTTATGCCTGGTTATATACTTTAATGTACAAAGATTCTTATGAAAGCTGGTTTGGCAGTTCTTTCTGGGAGGAAGAAACAGAAGACGGAACAACCTATGGTGACATGTTCAAAGAAGAGATGATTAATGATATGAAGCAGGCAAAGGTGCTTAGACTGGAAGCTGAGGAAAATGGTGTCACCCTGGATGACGAAGAAAAGAGTATCTGTGCATCCAATGCCAAAGAGTACCTGGAAGAGATTGAAGAGGATACGTTAAAAAAGACAGGTATTACAGAAGAAATCATGACTGAATATTTAGAAGACTATACGATTTACGACAAATATAAAGAGAAACTTCTGGAAAACGAAGAGATTGAAATCTCAGAAGATGAGGTTCGACAGTCAGATTTATTCGTTCTTACATTCAGTACCCTAGAAGACGATGGAGAAACACAGGTCTCCGAAGAAAAGAAAGCGGAAGTGAAGAAAAAGGCAGATGCGGCCTACCAATTGCTTCAGGCTGGAAAAGACATTGAAAAAGTAGCAGAAAAATATGGCCTTGATCCGGAAGAATGTCAGTGGACAAGCGGCAGAACCGCTGAAGCGGATCAGGATGAATACTATGATAAAGCTTTTGAGGACGCTGCATATTCTTTGGAAGAGGGAGAAATCAGTAAAGTTACGGAATGCAATGATGGCTATTATATTATTAAAATGATTACCAAGGACAATGAAGAAGAGACTGCAGCGGCAATGGAAGAAGCAGAACAGAATAAAGCAGATGAGCTTTTTGCGCCAATGTTGGAAAAAATGGATGAAAAATACGATATTACCATGAACGAAAGTAACTGGGATGAGATTTCTTTCTCAGCAGACATCGGATTTATACAGGAAGAAACAGGGGATGATGCCGAAGAATTGATCCCGGAAGAAGATTCCAGTGAAGTGGTTGTGGATGAGCCTGTGGAGGAAGAAGAATAGGCTATGAAGAAAAATTATCAAAAAGAGCTGGATAACATCATAAAAAAACAGCAGGAAGCAGGAGAGCGGCCGACTCTCCTGCTCCATAGCTGCTGTGCTCCCTGCAGCAGCTATGTATTGGAATATTTAAGTCAGTTTTTTCAAATTACGCTATTTTACTATAATCCCAATATTACCGATCAGGCGGAATATGAAAAGAGGATTGAGGAAGTAAAGAGACTGGTAAAAGAAATGGGACTTTCTGATATTTCAGTGTTAGAAGGAGCCTATGAACCGGAAAAATTCTTCTCTATGGCAAAGAAGTGGCCTGGGGAAAAAGAAGGAGGAAAACGGTGTTATGACTGCTATAGGATGAGACTTGATGAGACCGCAAAAGAGGCTAAGGAAAGGAATTTTGACTATTTTTCAACGACTTTGTCCATTAGTCCTCACAAAAATGCCGAATGGCTCAATGAAATCGGAAAAGAAATGGAAGAGCAATATGAGATAGCTCATCTTCCGGCAGATTTTAAAAAAAGAAACGGCTATAAAAGGTCGATTGAATTGTCTTCTTTGTACCAGCTCTATCGGCAGGATTATTGCGGCTGTATTTTTTCCAGGCAGGAAAGAGAAGAAGAAAAGAAAAAATAAGTGGAATGTAACTTGACTTTTCATCCATATTTTGATAAAATGCTTTTAATTTTAGGAGAAAGATAGAATTTCATCGAAGAAGGTGATAACTTATCTTTTTTTTTGCAAATATGTAGGGGTGGGCGGGATTTAATCTTTGCTCACCTTATTTTCAGAAAGGAACAGGTATTGCAGATGAAAGCTTTTCTAATACTAGAAGATGGTACAGTTTTTGAAGGAACAAGCATTGGTGCCGAAAAGGAAGTCATCAGCGAAATCGTATTTAACACTTCCATGACAGGCTATTTAGAGGTCCTTACCGATCCTTCTTATGCAGGACAAGCGGTAGTTATGACCTATCCGCTGATTGGTAACTATGGAATTTGCTATGAAGATATGGAATCTGTTACACCATGGCATGCTGGTTTTATTGTTAGGGAGATTTCCAGAATTCCAAGTAATTTCCGCTGTGAAAATGATATTGACAGCTTTTTGAAAGCTCATGACATTCCTGGAATTCAGGGGGTTGATACAAGAGCATTGACAAAGATTCTCCGCGAAAAGGGAACAATGAACGGTATGATTACTACCAGACAGGTAAATCCTGAAGATGTATTAGAAGAGATAAAAGCATATAGAGTTGAAGGCGTTGTAAAAGCAGTTTCCTGCAAAGAAAAGCAGGTTTTCCCGGGAGATGGATTTAAAGTTGCGCTGATGGATTTCGGAGCGAAGAAAAATATTGCCCGTTCTCTGGTAGCAAGAGGATGTCAGGTGACAGTATATCCGGCATGGACAACGGCAGAAGAGATTATTGCAGATGTACCGGATGGAATTATGTTATCCAATGGCCCTGGAGATCCAAAAGAATGTACAGAGATTATTGAAGAACTGAAAAAACTGTTTGCAACAAACATTCCGATTTTTGCAATCTGTCTGGGCCATCAGCTGATGGCACTGGCCAACGGAGCAGATACCGAAAAGATGAAATATGGTCACAGAGGGGCAAATCATCCGGTAAAAGATATGAAGACAGGAAGAGTATATATCTCCTCTCAGAACCATGGTTATGTTGTAAAAGAAGACACATTAAATAGAAATATTGCTGAAGTCAGCTTTTTGAATGTCAACGATGGAACTGTAGAAGGAGTTCATTATCTTGGCAAAAATGTTCTGACGGTACAGTTCCATCCGGAAGCAAGTCCGGGACCGAAAGATTCCGCATTTTTGTTTGATGAGTTTATCAATATGATGGAGGTGGCCAAATAATGCCGAAGAATGCGTTAATTAAGAAAGTACTTGTAATCGGATCCGGTCCAATCGTAATTGGACAGGCAGCGGAATTTGACTATGCGGGAACTCAGGCCTGCCGGGCATTAAAGGAAGAAGGAATTCAGGTTGTACTGGTGAATTCCAATCCTGCTACCATTATGACAGATAAGGACATTGCAGACAAAGTGTACATTGAACCTTTAACTGTTGAGGTCGTAAAGAAACTGATTCTCAAAGAGACACCGGATAGTCTGCTTCCAACCTTAGGAGGCCAGGCGGCTCTTAATATTGCTATGGAGCTGGAAGAGTGTGGCTTCTTAAAAGAAAATAATGTCATGCTCATTGGTACTTCTGCAAAAACAATTAAAAAAGCGGAAGACAGACAGGAATTTAAAGAGACAATGGAAAAGATCGGAGAGCCAATTGCTCCAAGTCTGGTTGTTACGGATGTGGAATCCGGTCTTGCTTTTGTCAATGATGTGATTGGTTATCCGGTTGTACTTCGTCCCGCTTATACATTAGGAGGAAGCGGCGGTGGAATTGCTCACAACGAAGAAGAATTTATAGAAATTTTACAGAATGGTCTCCGTCTTTCTCGTGTAGGAGAAGTTTTGGTAGAAAGATGCATTGCCGGCTGGAAAGAGATCGAATACGAAGTAATGAGAGATGCCAACGGAACCTGTATTACAGTTTGTAATATGGAAAACCTGGATCCGGTTGGTGTTCATACCGGCGATAGTATTGTAGTTGCTCCTTCTCAGACATTAGGAGATAAGGAGTATCAGATGCTTCGAAGTGCTGCACTGAACATCATCAATGAGCTGAACATTTGCGGTGGATGTAATGTACAGTTTGCACTTCATCCGGAAAGTTTTGAATACTGTGTCATTGAGGTAAATCCTCGTGTCAGCCGTTCTTCTGCCCTCGCTTCAAAAGCAACTGGTTATCCGATTGCAAAAGTAACAGCGAAAATTGCCCTTGGCTATAATCTGGATGAGATTAAAAACGCAGTAACCGGAAAGACATATGCAAGTTTTGAGCCTGCTCTTGACTACTGTGTCGTTAAGATTCCAAGACTTCCGTTTGATAAATTTATCCAGGCAAAGAGAACACTTACGACTCAGATGAAAGCAACCGGTGAAGTTATGAGTATCTGTACCAACTTTGAAGGTGCTTTGATGAAAGCGATTCGTTCTCTGGAACAGCATGTAGACAGTCTGGATTATGGCAATTTTGGAAGCCTTTCCAATGAAGACCTGGAAGAACAGCTTCATACAGTAGATGATCAGAGAATCTATGTCATTGCAGAATGCTTGCGAAGAGGAGTAAGTTATGAGCATATTCATGAGATTACAAAGATCGATCTTTGGTTTATTGATAAACTGGCTATTCTCGTTGATATGGAGAAACGGCTGAAGACAGAACCTCTTACCAAGGAACTTCTGGCAGAAGCAAAGAGACTGGAATTCCCGGATCATGTCATTGGAGGATGGACAGGAAAAACAGAAGAAGAAATCAAAGTATTAAGAAAAGAATATGGAATCCAGGCTGCATTTAAGATGGTTGATACCTGTGCAGCAGAGTTTGAAGCAACAACCCCATATTATTACTCCTGCTTTGGAAGTGAAAATGAAGCGATAAGTGACAATAAGAAAAAGAAAGTTATGGTACTTGGTTCAGGTCCGATCCGAATCGGACAGGGAATTGAGTTCGACTACTGTTCAGTACACAGTGTCTGGGCGTTCAAGGAACAGGGATATGAGACAATTATTGTAAATAACAACCCGGAAACAGTAAGTACAGACTTTGATATTGCGGATAAATTGTATTTTGAACCACTGACTGCAGAAGATGTGGAAAGCATTGTAAATCTGGAAAAACCAGATGGAGCTGTGGTACAGTTTGGCGGACAGACAGCGATTAAGCTGACAGAAGCCCTGATGAAAATGGGAGTTCCGATTCTTGGAACAAGTGCAGAAAATGTAGATGCAGCAGAAGACAGAGAATTGTTTGATGAAATTCTGGAAAAATGCTGTATTCCAAGACCGAGAGGAACAACCGTCTTTACCTGCGAAGAAGCTTTGGAAGCTGCAAACAAGCTTGGATATCCGGTACTTGTAAGACCTTCTTATGTACTGGGAGGAGCCGGAATGCAGATTGCCATTTCCGATAAAGACATTGTAGAGTTTATGGATGTAATCAACCGGCATAAACAGGAGCATCCAATCCTTGTGGATAAATATCTGATGGGAAAAGAAGTAGAAGTAGATGCTGTCTGTGACGGAGAAGATATTTTAATTCCTGGTATTATGGAGCATGTGGAAAGGGCTGGTATCCATTCCGGAGACAGTATTTCCGTATATCCTTCTCAGAGTGTAACTTCAAAGATTAAGAGAGTCATTGAGGACTATACCAAGAAACTTGCTCGTTCTTTACACGTAATTGGATTGATTAATATTCAGTTTATTGTATATCAGGAAGAGGTATTCGTGATTGAAGTAAATCCTCGTTCCAGTCGTACTGTGCCATACATCAGTAAAGTAACAGGCATTCCGATTGTTGATCTGGCAACAAAAGTTATGACCGGACAGAAAATCAAAGATATGGGATATGAACCGGGACTTCAGAAAGAATCGGAATATATCGCAATTAAAATGCCTGTATTCTCTTTTGAAAAATTAAGAGGCGCAGAAATCAGCCTTGGACCGGAGATGAAATCAACGGGAGAGGTGCTTGGAATTTCCAAGGATTTCCATGAAGCTCTTTATAAAGCTTTCTTAGGAGCCGGAATCGACCTTCCAAAACATAAAAAGATGATTCTTACGGTAAAGGATTCGGACAAACTGGATGCTGTAGAAGTAGGAAGACGTTTTGCAGCGTTGGGATATGAAATTTACTCAACCAGAAGTACCTGTCGTGTTCTGAATGAAAATGGTGTGCCGGCAAAACACATTAATAAGATTGAAGAAAGTACACCTACTTTATTGGATTTATTGCTGGGACACGAAATTGACCTGGTTATCGATACTCCTTCTCAGGGAATTGAAAGAAGTAAGGATGGATTTATTATCCGTCGAAATGCAATTGAGACCGGTGTAACCTGTCTTACATCGATTGATACTGCCAATGCGTTGCTGACCAGTCTGGAAAGTGCAGACAAAGAGAATCTTTCTCTTGTAAATATTGCTGAAATATAATAAATATGATCTGGAAAGAAGGCCGTAACAAAGAGGGTTACGGCTTTCCTTTTTTGTTGACAAATAAGGGCATTGTTGTTAAACTTGAACATGTAAATTAATTGCAAAACCATACAAGGGAGTGTATTTCTTTGAGTGGTCCGCGCAGGCTGGTATTGGAAATAGAACCATACATATAAGCCTGTGCTTTTGTATTAAATAAAGCTTGCAGATATAAGGAGATGAGAACAATGAAAAAGTATACCAAACAGGATATTATGGATATCGTGGAAGAAGAAGATGTCCGATTTATCCGTCTGCAGTTTACAGATATTTTTGGAACATTTAAAAATGTGGCAATTACTGCCAGTCAATTGGAGAAGGCTTTAGATAATAAATGTATGTTTGATGGATCTTCGATTGAAGGTTATGTTAGAATCGAAGAGTCTGACATGTATCTGTATCCGGATCTGGATACCTTTGAGATTTTTCCATGGAGACCGCAAAATGGCAAAGTGGCCAGAATGATTTGTGATGTTTACCGTCCTCATGGTGTTCCTTTTGAGGGTGATTCCCGCTATGTGTTAAAGAGGGTGTTAAAACAGGCAGCAGCGATGGGATATTCTTTTAATGTAGGTCCGGAATGTGAATTTTTCCTGTTCCATACAGATGAAGATGGAAGACCGACTACAATTACCCATGAGAGAGCCAGTTACTTTGATATGGCACCGCTGGATTTAGGGGAGAATGCCAGAAGAGATATCGTACTGACCTTAGAAGATATGGGATTTGAGATTGAGGCATCCCATCATGAAGTGGCGCCTGCTCAGCATGAGATTGATTTTAGATATGACAATGCTTTAAAGACGGCAGATAATGTGATGACACTGAAACTTGTGGTAAAAACCATTGCAAAACGTCATGGTTTATATGCCAGCTTTATGCCAAAACCGCTTACCAGTGTTGACGGTTCCGGTATGCATATTAATATGTCGTTGAGCCGAAACGGTGAGAATATTTTTGCGGACCCGACTTCTCCGGACGGCTTGAGCCAGGAGTGCAGATATTTCATCGCCGGATTGATTAAACATGCACGTGCAATGAGTATATTTACAAATCCGCTGGTGAACTCCTACAAGAGACTGGTGCCTGGTTACGAAGCACCGGTTCAGGTAGCATGGTCTTCGATTAATCGGAGTCCTTTGATTCGGATTCCGGCAGCTAGAGGTGCAAGCACAAGAGTAGAATTTCGAAGTCCTGATTCTGCAGCAAATCCATATCTGGTTATGGCAGTATGTCTTGCAGCAGGTCTGGATGGCATTAAAAATAAACTGGAAGCACCGAACCCGGTGAATATTAATTTTTACGAGATGTCAGATGAAGAGATTCAGGAAGCAGGATTTGTTTCTTTACCAAGAGATTTAAAGGAAGCCTGCCAGGCATTGGAAGAAGATGATTTTATTCAGGATGTTTTAGGTGAGCATGTTGTAAAAAAATATGTAGATGCCAAAAAGAAAGAGTGGATGGAGTATTCCAGAGAAGTTTCCCAGTGGGAAATTAATGAATATTTATACAGAATTTAAAAGGGAAGCCCCAAAAAATCAGAGAGGATTGACGTTATTGAGTACAGAGATAGATATGTCAAATAAGCGGGGTGAATAGTGTTGGTCGGTGTAATCGTTTTGTTTCCAAAGCTGGAAAATGCAAAATATATTAAAAATATTCTGATTCGGAATGGAGTGGATGTGATTGCAGTACATACGTCCGCTGCTCAGGCAATACTGACCACAGAAACGATGGAAGAAGGGCTTATTATCTGCGGTTATCGTTTTAGAGATATGATGTACAATGAGTTGCGGGACTATTTGCCGGATAGCTTTGAGATGTTACTGGTTGTTTCACAGGCTCATTGGGATGAGTGCGATGACAACAGGGTTGTAAAGATGGCAATGCCCATCAAGGCCTTTGATTTGATGCAGACGGTTCAGACGCTTTTGGATTCATTGGAACGAAGAAAGCGGAGACGAAAGCAAAAACCCCGGGTAAGAAGTGAGGAAGATAAGAAGGCCATTAGCAGGGCAAAAGAAATATTGATGGAAAGTCACGATATGTCAGAAGAAGAGGCTCATCGGTATCTTCAGAAAAAGAGTATGGATAGCGGTACGAACTTAGTGGAGATGGCCAGAATGGTTCTGGATATGTATATGGGGATTGTGAAGATATAATATAGAAGGAGAAAAAAGATGAAATTTACAAAGATGCATGGTCTGGGAAATGACTATGTTTATGTGAACTGTATGGAGGAGAAAATCGAAAATCCTGCAGAAGTTGCCAGAAAGGTCAGTGACCGTCATTTTGGAATCGGATCAGATGGATTGATTTTAATTCTTCCTTCTGATGTGGCAGATTTTCGAATGGACATGTACAATGCAGATGGTTCTCAGGCCGAGATGTGTGGAAATGGAATCCGTTGTGTTGGAAAGTATGTCTATGATTATGGCCTTACAGAGAAAGAAAGCATTTCTGTTGAGACGCTGGCAGGAATCAAATATCTGGATTTTTCCATTGAGAATGGAAAAGTCGCCCTGGTAACCGTTGATATGGGAGAGCCGATTTTAAAAGCAGAAGATATCCCGGTACTTTGTGAAAAAGATCAGGTAATCGAAGAACCGATTTTTGCCGCAGGGCAGGAATGGAAGATGACCTGTGTATCTATGGGAAATCCCCATTGTGTTATTTTTATTGATACACCGGTAAAAGACTTCCCGTTGGAAAAAGTGGGTCCTCTTTTTGAAAGCCATGAAAGATTTCCGAAAAGAGTCAATACAGAATTCATAGAACTGATCGATAAAAAGACAGTGAATATGAGAGTTTGGGAAAGAGGTTCGGGAGAGACAATGGCCTGTGGTACCGGAGCATGTGCATCTGCCGTTGCGGCTATTTTGTGCGGATATACAGAGGAAGAAATTACACTGCATTTATTAGGCGGAGATTTAAGGGTCAGATGGGATCGTGATAAAAACAGAGTTTTTATGACCGGTCCTGCTCAGGTTGTCTTTGATGGTGAACTGCGGGTATAAATCGATAGAGCGGGAGATAGGAATAATCTCCCTCTTTTTCATAGACGGATAGACTGTTCAGACAGAAAACACAGAACGGTCACAAGTCTGTTACAATATTGTAAGAAAATAAAAGCGGATTGGATATGAAAAACAGATGGGAGTATGATATACTAGTTTATAGGAAACAGTAATGAGGAAAAATGGAGGTTCTTATGTTTTTTAGAAGAAAAAAAGATAAAAAAATTCAGGACATTGAACAAATTCCAATGGAACAGCCCTTTTCCGGTCAGGATGAGGGGAAAGAAGAGCTCTATGAGGAAGAAAGAAAAAACCCTGACGGGTATGAGACAAATAGATTAGACATGATGAATCCAGATGACAGACGGGAACAAGATGATTTTAATGCGGAAGGTGAAGAGATGTCTGACATTCCGGAAGAAGTTAACGAAGATATATCCGATTTTCCGGAAGACGATGATGAAGATATATCTGATTTTCCGGAAGATGATGAGGAAGAGATGTCTGATTTTTCAGAGGAAGATGAAAATGATGAAGTTTTTTCAGAGGAAGAGTTTTCTGATTTGATGGACGACGAAGACTTACCGGAACAATCAGAGAATGAGGCAACTAGAATTTCTGACAGTTCAGACGAAGCTGCATCTTCTGAGGAAGACGGAAAGAAAAAGAAGAAGAGAAAAAAGAAAAAAGAAAAGAAGAATCGTAAATTCAGTCTGAAAGGAATGTCCAGGAAGAAAAAAATCGGAATAGGATTTCTTGGGCTTCTTTGTGTTGCAGCAGTTGCCTACCTGGTTATTTTTGGAGTCCCGGGCATGGGATCCGGCAATAAAGTGTATGTCCAGAAAGTTTCGGAGATTATGAATCTGGGAAGTGGAAATGGCGGACAGAATCGATATGCCGGTGTAGTAGAATCGCAGGAAACATGGAATATCAAACAGAATGCAGACAAGACAGTAAAAGAAATTTATGTCAAAGAAGGCGATTCTGTAAAAATAGGAGATAAGCTGTTTGCTTATGATAATGATGAAGCAAAGCTGAATCTGGAACAGGCCAAGCTGGAACTGGAAAGAATGCAGAGTGAATTAAAATCCGGAGAATCTGAGATAGCGAACCTGGAAAAAGAAAAGAAAAGTGCTTCCAGCAGCGATCAGCTGGAGTATACCATTCAGATTCAGAGCCAGAAAGCAACCAACAAGAAAAAAGAATATGAGATTAAAAGCCAGCAGGCAAAAATCAAATCCTTAGAAAAAGCAACAAAGAATTCAGTTGTGAAAAGTGAGATGGACGGTGTTGTAAAGAAAATCAACCAGAGTACATCCGATACTACGGATGAATCTTCCATGGATATGGATGACGGAGACAGCATTTTTATGTCGATTCTGGCAACCGGAGATTACCGCATTAAAGCCACCATCAATGAACAGAATGCATGGACCATCGAAGAAGGAAAAGAAGTCATCGTTCATTCTCGAGTAGATGAAAGCGCAACCTGGAAAGGCACCATTAATAAGATTGATACAGATAATCCGGATCAGAGTACTTCTTCCAGTGATTATTATTCCGAAAGCTCCAATGATGGAACAACGTCATCTTCCAAGTATCCATTTTACATTAAACTGGAATCTTCCGAAGGTCTGATCCTTGGACAACATGTATACATAGAATTAGATGAAGGCCAGGATGAGAAAAAAGAAGG